>JAGSGK010000235.1 GCA_023955215.1 Paracoccaceae bacterium | reverse complement strand
CCGGGATTGCCGTTAAATCGGCGCAAGGCTTGGGTGCTGAGACCCTTCGCGGCGTCTTTGAAACTCATGTCGATGGGAGCATTGATGGCGCAGGCAAACCTGCGTGACGATGTTCCTGCATATACCGTCGCCAAAGCTTCGAAGCTTTGGGTGGCGGCATTGTAAATTACGCTATTCAATTCCACGGCTTGGTTTTGCATTTCAGTCACCTGTAATTGTTTACATCTTATGGTGATACTGATGTGGGGGACGATTTCCGTCGTTTTTAGGGGAATAATAATTTGATCCCATCACATGTCTGTGACGCCCAATTTAATCAAAACCTCAGGACAAACACAAAGCTCGCTTTGGCCGCTGCGGAATTCTGGCATTTTCCGTTGCTGGCGTAGGGCATCTTTCAACCAGGCTTTTTGATGCTGTTTCTCGCATGCATCAGCTGGGAAGTCGCTGCGGCAATGTAGGGTGACTGCGCCTATGTCTGTGGACAACAAGCAAAGGGCGGTCCGGCCATTTACCTGTCGAAAATCAACACCTGAAATATGCAAAGTGGGGGTCCATAAATCGTTAATAATTTCAGATACTCCTTTTGCTTTTAGTCAAAATAGGGGGAAACTTAATTGATTTTTCGCAATATTTTGTTCCCTTGCACCCTTGATGCTGCAATTCCTGTGCCCAAATGACATCCAAGGCCTGAGACGTTGTATGCTGCCCAGCGGGTGCAACATGAGCAGGCGCTTTGAAAAGGAGATACTCTATGGACCTTAGTAAGTTCACGGAACGGTCACGCGGTTTTATTCAAGCGGCCCAAACAATTGCAACGCGCGAAAGCCATCAGCGATTGACCCCAGAACACATTTTAAAAGCACTGATGGATGACGATCAGGGACTGGCAAGCAATTTGATTACTGCTGCGGGCGGCCAGCCTGCAATCGTGGTTCAGGTTGTTGAAACGTTGCTGGGCAAGCAGCCGAAGGTCACAGGCGATGCGGCGCAGATCTATATGGACAGCGCAACTGGCAAGGTTTTGGCTGAGGCCGAAGCGATCGCAAAGAAAGCGGGCGATAGTTTTGTACCGGTAGAACGTATGTTGATGGCGCTTTGCATGGTTAAGTCCGGCGCGAAGACCGCATTGATCGATGGCAAGGTGAACGCGCAGGCGTTGAATGGCGCGATCAACGATATTCGCAAGGGGCGAACTGCAGATACTGCAAGTGCAGAAGATGGCTATGAGGCGTTGAAAAAGTACGCCCAAGACCTGACGGCCCGCGCAGAAGAGGGAAAGATCGACCCCATTATTGGCCGCGATGAGGAAATCCGTCGCGCTATGCAGGTACTTAGCCGTCGTACAAAGAACAACCCAGTTTTGATTGGTGAGCCAGGTGTAGGTAAAACCGCAATTGCAGAGGGTTTGGCCCTGCGCATTGTGAATGGGGATGTACCTGAATCTTTGCGTGGTAAACGCTTGTTGTCCTTGGACATGGGGGCCCTGATTGCCGGTGCTAAATATCGCGGAGATTTTGAGGAACGCCTGAAGGCGGTTCTGACTGAGGTGACCGAAGCCGCTGGCCAAGTTGTCTTGTTCATCGATGAAATGCACACCCTTGTGGGTGCTGGTAAAGGTGACGGCGCAATGGATGCAGCGAACCTGATTAAACCCGCCCTTGCCCGTGGTGAATTGCACTGTATCGGCGCGACCACCTTGGATGAGTATCGCAAGTATGTGGAAAAGGACGCGGCCCTTGCCCGCCGTTTCCAGCCTGTTGTGGTGGCTGAACCAACTGTGGAAGACACGGTTTCGATTTTGCGCGGCATTAAAGAGAAGTATGAGTTGCACCACGGTGTCCGTATTTCTGATGGCGCATTGGTTGCTGCGGCGACGCTAAGCCACCGTTATATCACGGATCGTTTTTTGCCTGACAAAGCTATCGATTTGATGGACGAGGCGGCCAGCCGTTTGCGTATGGAAGTCGACAGCAAGCCCGAGGAATTGGACGCGCTGGATCGTGACATCATGCAAAAACAGATTGAGGAACAAGCGCTGCATCTTGAAGATGACGCGGCCTCAAAGGATCGCTTGAAGACATTGGTTAAGGACTTGGCTGAACTGCAAGAACGCAGTGCTGAAATGACAGCGCAGTGGCAGGCCGAACGTGACAAACTGGCGGGTGCCCGTGATCTGAAAGAGAAGCTGGACCATGCGCGTGCCGAATTGGAAATCGCTAAACGCGAAAGCAATTTGGGCCGCGCGGGTGAGTTGTCTTATGGCGTTATTCCAGAGCTAGAGCGTTTGTTGGTTGAGGCGGAAGGTGCTGAAAGCGAAACGATGGTGGCAGAAGCCGTGCGCGCGGAACAAATTGCGAGCGTGGTGGAGCGCTGGACCGGTATTCCGACCTCCAAGATGTTGGAAGGTGATCGTGAAAAATTGCTGCGGATGGAGGATCATTTGCATGGTCGTGTCATCGGGCAGTCGTCTGCGGTTCGTGCCTTGTCTAATGCCGTGCGCCGTGCCCGCGCTGGGCTGAATGACGAGAACCGTCCACTTGGGTCGTTCTTGTTTCTCGGCCCAACGGGTGTGGGCAAAACCGAGCTGACCAAAGCCGTGGCAGAGTTTCTGTTTGATGATGACAGCGCCATGGTGCGCATCGATATGTCTGAGTTCATGGAGAAACACGCGGTGTCACGTCTGATTGGTGCCCCTCCCGGTTATGTCGGATATGAGGAAGGTGGCGTTTTGACAGAGGCCGTGCGTCGTCGTCCTTATCAGGTTGTCCTGTTTGATGAGGTTGAAAAGGCGCATCCCGATGTGTTCAACATTCTGTTGCAGGTTTTAGATGACGGGGTTCTGACCGATGGTCAGGGGCGCACTGTTGATTTCAAACAGACGCTTATCATTTTGACATCAAACCTTGGGGCGCAGGCGCTAAGTCTGCTGCCTGATGGCGCCGATGTTGGGGACGCCAAGCGTGATGTGATGGATGCTGTGCGTGCTCATTTCCGTCCTGAGTTCCTGAACCGTTTGGATGAAACGATCATCTTTGATCGCCTCAACCGCGCGGACATGGACGGGATCGTGACCATTCAAATGGCGCGTTTGTTGAAGCGTTTGGCGGATCGCAAGATCAGTCTTGAGTTGGATGATGGTGCGCTCAAATGGTTGGCAGATGAGGGGTATGATCCCGTGTTTGGCGCACGCCCGTTGAAGCGTGTGATCCAGACGGCGTTGCAGAACCAGTTGGCGGAAATGTTGTTGTCGGGGGACATCGCTGATGGATCGGTGATTGAAGTCAGTGCTGGTGTCGACGGCTTGATGATTGGCGACCGCGTTGGCGCGTCTAATCGGCCGAAGCCAGATGAGGCGACGGTGCATTGAGCTTAGCGCTGTCGGTAAAATGAGGGGCCTGGCAGATTGCTTGGCCCCTTTTCTGTTTAGAGCCGCAATCGGGGGCAATGTTTCAGAGTGCTGTTACCAACGTGAACGCTGCTCTCTTGCGCTGGATCCGCATTCGCAACACAAAGAGGGATATTTAATCAAAGGAGTTAGCCGATGGGTTTTGCCATGTCTGTTTTAGAGGTTTTGGCTTTTGCCTTTGTTGGTGTCGTCGGCACGCTCTTGCTAATTATCGTTGTCGTCTTTGTGATCGACCGCTTGCAGACGGGGGATGCCATTCGGCGCAACTATCCTGTGCTCGGCCGTTTCCGGCATTTGTTTTCCCAGCTTGGTGAATTCTTCCGTCAGTATTTCTTTGCGATGGACCGCGAGGAACTGCCTTTTAACCGCGCGCAACGCGAATGGGTCAAACGCGCCAGTGAAGGTCATGGGAATACTGTAGCCTTCGGTTCGACCCGTAATCTGAATGTCGTTGGAACCCCGATCTTTGCCAATGCGCCGTTCCCACCGCTTGATGACCAGTTCGCGCAAACCGGACCGATGACCATTGGCGGCGACACGCCCACACCGTTTGTTGCGAAGTCATTTTTTAACATTTCTGGCATGAGCTATGGTGCGATTTCGAAACCGGCTGTGCAGGCCCTGAGTAAAGGCGCGAAAGAAGCGGGTATTTGGATGAACACGGGCGAGGGTGGGCTAAGCCCATTTCACCTAGAAGGCGGATGTGACGTTGTATTTCAAATCGGAACTGCGAAGTTTGGCGTACGTGATACGGACGGCAAGCTAAGCGATGACAAACTGCGCGAAGTTGCAGCACATGAAAACGTCCGTATGTTTGAGCTGAAGCTGGCCCAAGGTGCAAAGCCTGGTAAGGGCGGCATCCTGCCTGGTGAAAAGGTGACTGAAGAGATCGCGAAAATTCGTGGGCTTAACGTGGGCCAAGACGGCATTTCCCCGAACCGCCATGCTGAAGTTGATAGCTGGGATGAGCTGCTGGATCTGATCGGGCACATTCGCAAAGTGACTGGGAAACCCGTCGGTATCAAAACGGTTGTTGGTGCAGAAAATGCCGTGCAGGATCTGTTCGATACGATCGTAAAACGCGGCGTTGAAACGGCCCCTGACTTTATCACCATTGATGGAGGCGAAGGCGGAACAGGTGCTGCACCCATGCCGCTGATTGATTTGGTGGGTATGTCGGTGCGCGAGGCACTGCCGTTGGTTGCCAACATCCGTGACAAGGCAGGACTAAGCAGTCGGGTGCGCCTGATCGCGAGCGGTAAGTTGGTCAATCCTGGTGACATCGCATGGGCGCTGGCAGCTGGTGCAGATTTCGTCACATCCGCGCGTGGCTTTATGTTCAGCCTTGGGTGCATCCAAGCACTGAAATGTAACAAAAACACCTGTCCCACTGGAATAACGACGCATGACCCGCGTTTCCAAAAAGGATTGGTTGTCAGTGAAAAGTATAAGCGTGTGGCCCGTTATGCGACCGACATCATTCATGAGGTTGAAGTAATCGCCCACTCTGTAGGTGTGAATGAACCACGTCTGCTGCGCCGTCGTCACGTGCGTCTGATGCAAGATAACGGGCGATCTGTTCCGATGAATGAATTGTACCCAAGCGCACATCCACAGGCGAAATAGGCATGCGCCAAAGCTTGAGAGACAGGGCAATCAGCGTATGTGAAGCAAAGATTGCCCTGAAAGGCGGAGGTGTTGGCCTATCTTTTTACGCGTTCTTCAAGAACAAAAACGATGACCCCGAGTCGTTGATGGAAGCCGCAACATG
>JAGSGK010000189.1 GCA_023955215.1 Paracoccaceae bacterium | reverse complement strand
CGGCACACCGCTCTCCGCCTGCCTCAAAATACCCATGATCTGTGCGTCGCTAAATCGTGCTGTCTTCATCAAAAATCTCCTCAGATATCTTGCCGAGAAAATTCTACTTTTGAACACCACTAATTTTAGGGGGGATTACCAACTGATCGGTCTCACAACGCACAATCCGTAAGAGGCGCACTGCCCGAAGGTCAGGATGCCTTCAAGGGTAAGGTAAACAATGAGGTCGAGTACGTGATCACCGAAACAGGTTCGACCGCAGTCATATGTTTGCCGCACCAGTCTATGGGGATGGTTGCCCTAATTGTTGTCGGCAATGATCTAAGCAATGCGGAGCAAATCCTTGACGCCCGTATTCCAGGACAAGGTAAAGATAAAATCGCCGCGCTTATTGAAGAGGCAAAAGCCACTTAACTTAAATGGCATTATCTATTTGCTTTGCGCAGCTGGCGCCCTGCCGGTGAATATGGCGGGGCAGTCAGTTTGCCTTGGCTAAGGTGCGAGGGTTGATTTCACGTCAGCACGAACAGCGAAACTAGAGAAGTTAAGGAGCGGCTGTTGGTCGCTCTTTTTCCATTCGGGGCTCAATTGTCTGAGCAACAGCATCAAGTCAAATTAGGTGCGGTCAAGTGTCTGTTGCCCCTGCGAAGATCACCTAAACACGTTGAATTTTTGGTTTCAATTCCCACATCTATCATAAGGATGGATCATAGGATGAGTACATTGCGTTTAAGCGGCCTTTTACTTGCAGCAGCCCTGATCTTGCCCACACTTAGCAGTGCCGAGGATGACATGACCCAAATTTCGTTGTCGGACCAATCTCGATGGGATTACTTTAGTGATCAGGTCATGGGGGGCATATCGCAAGGGCAAGCCAGCTTTGAGCAAAGCGGAGACCAAACCGTTTTGCGCCTGACTGGTAAGGTCAGTACCGCTAATAACGGCGGCTTTATTCAGGCACGCACAAAGTTGGACGCACCTTTGCCCGCAACGGCGCAAGGCATCATTTTGAATGTTAAAGGCAACGATCAAACCTATTACGTCCACATACGGACAACATGGACGCTGCTTCCTTGGCAGTTCTACCAAGCCTCATTCGAGATGTCCGAGGACTGGCAAGAAGTGCGGATTCCATTTGGTGATTTTGCGCCCTACGGGCGGATGTTGCGTAAAACCTTCGATGCTCAAACTATGCAAAGCATAGCGGTGGTCGCTTTTGGGCGGGATCACGATGCGGACTTATCCGTTCGCGCCATTGGGATGTATTGACCTGTCAGGATTGGTTCATTGAAAATCAAAACAAGGATAGTTGACTGTCGTCCTCAACCTTAACTTTCTTGCGGCGCGCCGAAACGGTTTTACGACTGCCGAGCTTGTTAAGTACGGACTTGGCGGTTTTGCGAAAGTCGGCGCCTTTTCGAATGTCACTTATCTTTTGCTTTGCTTCTCTTGCTGACGTGACGTGATCGACAATCCGCGCAGGATAGCCTTCCCCTAGAATGCGCCCTTTATCATCAAACAGCGTTTCTTTTCGTTTCCAAGGTTGATGTATAAATTCATCGGAAACGCCTCTAAGTTCCGGAACCCATTTGCGGATAAATACGCCGGTTGGATCATGCTCAATGGATTGCTTGATCGGGTTATAAACGCGCATCGCATTGATCCCTGTCACACCCGATTGCATCTGAAGCTGGCTATAATGAATGCCAGGTTCATAGTCGGTGAACACGCGTGCCAGATGGTGCCCCGTTATGCGCCAATCGAGCCAAAGTTGATAACTAGCAAAACTTACCAACATCGCGCGCATGCGAAAGGTAATCCAACCCTCAACCGTAAGGTTGCGCATGCAGGCATCAATAAATGGATAGCCGGTATTCCCCGAGCACCACGCCTGAAAATACGCTTCATTGTGATCATTCACGCGCAAACCCTCAAACGCGGGGTGCATGCAGTGTGTTTCTATTTTGGGCTGATCTTCGATTTTTTGAATGAAATGACAACGCCAAGCGAGGCGCGACCCAAAGGCACTTAGGTTGCGCGCAAACTGTTTTTTGTCACCTTCGCCAAGTTGGGTCCGCCGCTTGGCCACGGATTGCACAACCTCGCGCACCGATAGCGTCCCCCAAGCAAGATGCGCCGACAGGCGCGAACAATGAAACTCGGACAGTTCAGGCGCGGAGATATGGTAAAGATAGGCGCGAGACCGATGGTTTAGAAAGCTAGCCAAATCCGCAACGGCTGCATTGCGTCCACCTTTTTGGACGTGGCCAATTTGCTTGTCCCCAAACATTGGATCAGCCTTATCAGGTAGTGGGTCAGGTTTGCAGGCTGGCGTGGGCGTTAGCGCGGCGGGCTTTGAAACTATGCGCTCTGCCATGCGCGCATTGCGGATAACGCTCCAATTATCGCGGCTTTTTAACCTACGGACAACGCCATTCGTCGGAATCTCGTGTAATGTGACACCCGTCTCTGAGCACATCTTATGGACCGCGATGTCACGATCATAAGTCCACTGATTACCCGTTTCTTCATGTGCCCAAATCGTCTGGCTACCGTGCGCCGCATGAAGCTGCTTTAGTACATCAGAAGCCTGACCTATTTTTATAACGAGCGGCTGGCCCAAACCCGTCAGCGCGGTGTTGAGATCAATTAGACTGTCGTGGATGTAATGCCAATGTCGTCGCGCCGCAAAAGGCTGCTGCCAATAGTCAGGTTCGACAATATAAAGCGGAATGACTGGTCCACCATGTCGCGAAGCAGCCCGTAAGGGGGCGTGGTCGTTGATGCGTAAATCCCGCTTGAACCAGACGATTTGAACATCTTCAGTCATCGGATAATTTTGCTATGGCTACGTAAAATATCTGCGACATCCATGTTGGCGCCAAGTCGTGCGCCAAGTAAGAATAATCCCGCAAATTTGCGCTGTATCAACAAGATATCAATGGGCAAGATTGGTGGTAGAAATCCATCTTTGTATAGCGCAATACCTTCGGCTTGTAGTTGTTTTGAAAGCGTTTGATCGGTGAAGTCAATCGCACCCCCATCGCGGATCATATCAAAGACTTGGCGGATTATTTGTACAATGCGTACGCGATGTTCGTCGCGTGTGGTGGCATCAATCAACCCCATGTCTTGGGCTGCTGTCATCAAGCCATCGGTATCATCCTGAAGCCCTGCGCAGATCAACCGACGGTATTTATCTGCAATCATAGGATCGATCGACAGCACTGCTCCAAAATCAAGAAGGACAATTTTGCGGGTTTCGGGGTCGTACAAATAGTTCGCGAAGTTCGGATCAGTTTGCATCACGCCAAAATCAAACAATTCGCATAACGCTAGATTGATAAGATCAGTCATCACTTGGTTTCGAATTGACTGGGGTTCAATCGCAACATCCTCGATCGCACCCCCAGCCATATAATCCATTGCGAGTACTTTTGACGTGGACCAACCTGTATGAACGGTGGGAACGGCAAACTGAGGTTTATCCTTTAACAGCTGTCCAAACCGGATTAGCTGGCCTGCCTCTTGGACGTAATCGGTTTCGTCGTGAAGTTGTTGGCGTGCGGCTTCAAGGTAGGGGGCCATTTCAAATCCGTCGGGCAGCAGGCCAGACATTTTGATCAAAACACCCACGTTCGCGACGTCACTGTCGATACTATTCGCCACCCCTGGATACTGGATTTTTAACGCCAAATCGCGTCCGTCTTTCAGATGTACGCGGTGGACCTGCCCAATGGATGCCGCTGCAATCGGATGCACGTCGAACTTGCGAAACAGCCTCACCCAGCCATCTGGCAGTTGTGCATTCAAAACCTGCTTTAGCTGTTTGGGTGGCATCGCGTAGGCGTCATCGCGCAATCGAGACATGATTTGTGCCAGCTCTGGTGGTAAAATATCACCAGTATCCATCGAGACAAGCTGACCGATCTTCATCGCCGCACCACGCATTTTTGACAGTTTCTCGGTCACGCGCTCGATGTTTCGGGGTGTCAGCAAGAGGTCTTTCAGAACCGGGCGTTGACCGCGGCCCAGTTGCATTATGCCTCCGAGCATCATGTTACCCGCGACATTGGCCGTCATTGAACCGATGTGACTTAACCGTGTTATGCGCCCCGAAGGGATCGCGACTGACTTATTGTGATGTGGTTTTTTGCTCATGCTGGGATCTATTTATAGGTTTCCCTGCGGTCCCCAAAGTCGCGCACACGTTTGCGCCAAGTTTGGTAGCTTCCGCGTTTGAGGGTGTCGCGCATCAATGCTTTCACGTCCTTTTCGCCGATCCCGTATTCAGCCTTAATTGTCGCAAAGCTGACGTGATCGGACAGCGCCATCTGCACGATGTCACTGATGTGTTCGGGGCGTAATTGCGATGTTTTACTCATGGGCGTGAATTAGCGGCGCATCACCCCAAATCAAGGTCACGCAGGATTTGTGGGATTTTCTTCCTAAGCTTAAAGAAGCCAGCAGTTGCATGTGTCCAAGTAAGATTATCATAAGGCCGCCGCGTCTGGTGCAACTCAATACCCTTCTTAGACAGCGTTGCCTTGGCAAGGGTAAGTGCGGTCGCCACGGGGCCAACGGGCGCATAGGCGGTGACCACGTGGTTTGTTTTAGCATGTTGCGCCGCATCAATTATGGCCGTTGTCCAATCATCAGAAATGACGAGGGTATCACTTGCTTGGCTCACGCCATGTTGGGTGAAATCTGCAGCCAAACCAGCATTTCTGGGGCTGACGATATTTAAAACACCGAGCGGACGGCCCGCAATGAACGTTTGCGGTGTGCAATCTTCTTGCGTGATCAGCAGCAAGGCATCGTCGACGGTTTTATGCTGCGCAGGGGGCAGTGGAACCAAAGGGTGATCAAACGGTTCGATCAATGCATCAGCTGTCTCTGCTAACTGCCCCAAAGGTTCAAACCGCCCATTGGTGAACCGCGCGATATTGGATGCGCTGGCCAAATAGGTTTTATCTTTGGTGTGCAGTCCGCCCACCCATCGCCAACTTAAGGTGTTTGATGCAGGATCGCCGTCAATCAGGTGGGTTAGAAAAAAGTCTGCCCCCAGCTCCCAAGGTAGCCGCAGTGTGAATATCCAGATTGAGGCAAACCACATGCGTGCGTGATTATGCAGATACCCTGTCTGGATCAATTCAGTACACCAATGGTCAAAACACGCGATACCCGAGCGCCCAGAAATCGCATCTGCATAGTCATTTCCAAGACTTTCCTGCGCCATATTAAGACCAGTTAGATAGCTATCCCAAACACTGGGATGTTGCTCTAACCAGCCTTTGAAATAACCGCGCCAGAACACTTCTTGTACGAAACTTATAGCCTCGGCTGGGGGATGTGCCCCAAGGATACGCGCCAAGACCTCTTGTTCAGTGACAAGTCGATGCCTGATCCACGGCGAGAGCTTTGATACGGCGCTTTGTTGCGTTGAGCCTAGATCAAAATTGCGCTGACTGCCGTACTGCTTTGCTGCGCGAGGCGTAAATTCGTTCAGTCGCGCAAGACCTGCTGCGCGTGTGGGTTCAAAGGTCATTGTTTTTTAAACACAGACGTTGCCTTGCGTGTACTGCGGCACTTGGCAGAGCCATACTAAACCTCATTCCAAACGGCTGACCTCGCACATCAACAACAGGTCATCCGCTGTCGCATCTGTAAGGCTGGCAAGCGAAAGGCTTAACTGATCCCCAAGTATCAAACGCAGCCTCATTGACGTCGTCGCCTCATACGAAAATAGGACCGGAGCATTCTGTAACCGATCATTGATTCTGGGACATTTCCATGGTGAACTAGATGGCCCACCAGCGCTTGATATCAATAGTTCAGCTTACAATTGTGCATTTTTCAATTCGTATTCTACAAGAATTCGAAATTGCGACTTGAGCCTCAAAAGATCACCCTAACCTAACCCGGCAAAGCCGCCACCTAATATATTGAAATGCTGCAGCTCTGCATCAAAGTCTGGTTTGGGGAAGCTGCACCGTAGCACAAGATCGACCCACGAACGGCTGCAATGGGCCGTCCGTGAAGACGGCCCACTCGGTCAGATTTCGATAGCTTCGGCGATAGCCAACGCATCTTCAAGCTCAACGCCAAGGTACCTGAAAGTGCTGTCCATCTTAGTATGGCCCAACAGCAATT
>JAGSGK010000113.1 GCA_023955215.1 Paracoccaceae bacterium | reverse complement strand
GTCCAATAGGCAAAGGGTGGCAACACAAAACCAAACGACGCCATCATTTCATTGATGTGTGGGCGTTTCATTTTCGATCTCCTAAACGGTATCTGTCATGTCATCTGATGAGAGATCATCAGGCTAGGCGCTATGAGCTGCTGTTACTGTTCAGGAAGAACTGTGCGCGCATTGGTTCAGCTGCTGCGCCGCGCGCGCGGGCATTTCCGCCGATACTGCCCGTTTCGATTTTCGGTGGCACAAGTCCACGCGTGTCTTGGGTTGCAACATAGCGGCATACACGAGCAACAAGGTCTTCGCGTAAGCTGGCAGGGAAAGCGCCGTCAATTAAAATGGCTTCGAAGTCTATGACAGAGCAAATTGAGAGGCTGGCTTTGGCAAGTTCTTGAGCAGTTTGCAAAAGCCACGGTTCAACATACCGCGCCAGTTTGGTCCAGCTTTCTGGATCATTCCAAAGCTGTCTTGTGTCGATGTCAACTTCGCGGAGGCGGACCTCGAGTTGATGAATGGATGCCATGTCGACAAGCTGCATACTTTCACCGATCGGGCTAATGCTGCGCAGTGACCCCAGCGCGCCAGCATTTCCCTGCCGACCGGTATAAACGGAGTTGTTCAATACCACACCGCCGCCGATAAACGCGCCGATGAAAAAATATGCATAGTCTTGGAATTCTTTGCCGCGCCCATAGGTGTGTTCGGCCTGACAGGCGGCGGTCGCATCGTTCATTAAAGTGACGGGGAGGGCGCTAAATTTCGCGATCTCCAACTCTAAATTCACGTCTTTCCACGACTGATATCGATTGGTCGGTATACCCGTTGGATCTTCCCAGTTCCAAAGCTCAAACGGAGCGGCCACACCGATCCCGCAAATACGCGCGCACTCATCCTCCGAGAAAGCGACTGTTAATGAATTGAGGCCATCAGCTAAGAATTCGAGTACATTTTGTATGACCGGATAATCATAGGTGAATTTCAATTGGCCTTTTATGTCCCCGAGGAAATCCATCAAAATAAGTTCTGCGGATCTGCGGCCGATTTTGACCCCGAAGGCGAATGCGCCATTGCCAGCAAGGCGCATAGGGATAGATGGTTTTCCAACCTTGCCGCGCACCGGATCACCGCGTTCAACAAGCCCATCGGATTCCAGTTGTCGCAGGATGCCGGATACAGTTGGTGGGGAAAGTCCTGCAAGTTTGGCAAGGTCGCTGCCGGGCAATGCGTCGTGGCGTTGGATAAGCGAAAGCAGCAGGCGCTCGTTGTGATCTCTCACGCCTTTTTGGCTTAGGCCAATACTTAATGCTCTGACTAGTCCATCATCCATTTTTCGCACCCTATCTGTGCAACCTCGAGAAAAACATACCTGAATTGGATTAATAAATAAAGTTAACTAATTAATTGACTGATAGACCCGAATCGCGCCATGTTGTCCTCAGACACCTGCATAAAGCGGTTGGCTTAAGTGAAGGGCAAACGCCCCAACACTATGTTTTCTGGGAGGAAACTATGAAAAAACTACTGACTGGGTCCGCACTGGCCCTCATCGCATCTGCAGGATTCGCAGCCGCTGGTGATTTGACGTGCTTGATTACAAAGAACAACACGAACCCATTTTTCGTGAAAATGAAAGAAGGCGCTGAAGCCGCTGCAACCGCTGCTGGTATGGACTTCCGCGCTTTTGCTGGAATCACTGACGGTGATGCTGCTCCACAAATCAACGCGATCGAAAACTGCGTCGCTGCAGGTGCTAAAGGCATTTTGATCACGCCATCAAATGACTCTGTTGGTCCTGCGTTGATCGACGCACGTGCTGCTGGCATTCTAGTCATCGCTTTGGACACACCGCTTGCGGATCCAGAAGCACAGGACATGACTTTTGCAACTGACAACTTTGAAGCAGGTCTTCTGATTGGTCAGTGGGCTGCAGCAACTTTGGGTGATGACGCAGCAAACGCTAAAATCGGCATGCTCGACATCAACAAAGACAACATCTCGGTTGATGTTGCACGCGACACAGGCTTCTTGGTCGGCTTCGGTATCGATGTGCCAGACCTAACGGTTATGGGTTCTGAAACAGACGCCCGCATCATTGGTCACGAGACATCCAACGCATCTGTTGAAGGTGGCGTTACGGCAATGGAAAACCTGTTGGCCAAAGACCCTGACATCAATGTGGTCTACACAATCAATGAGCCAGCAGCTGAAGGCGCATACCAAGCGCTACAAGATGCTGGCAAAACTGAGGGTGTTCTGGTTGTTTCCGTCGACGGTGGCTGCCCAGGTATCGCAAGCGTCAAGGGCGGCGTAATCGGTGCGACATCCCAGCAATACCCATTGTTGATGGCATCTAAAGGCGTAGAAGCAATCGCTGCATACGCTGCTGATGGCACGAAACCATCCGCATCTGACGGCCTAACGTTCTTCAACACAGGTGTTAACCTTGTGACTGATGCACCAGCAGATGGTGTTCCGTCTATTGACAGCACCAAGGGTACAGAGCTTTGCTGGGGCTAAGCCTACTGCAATAGCCTAATCTACTTTAAGGGGCGGCATTTGGTGCCGCCCTTTTCAATAGGGCAGACCACAATACTACTGGGGGAGAGCATGACACAATGACTGACCAGACACCTAAACCGCAAACGGGAACGGATTTTGAAGCCGGCCTCGCGGCCGCTGATAAATCGGTAGCTTCATTTGCACACGATGATAAAACCATCGGATATATTCTTCGCGGGCTTTTGCGCCGCAATCCAACAATTATTCCTGCGATGGTACTGCTGATCAGCGTCATCTGCTTTGGCATAATCGCACCCAACTTTATGTCGCCGGGCGTGTTGTCGCTTGTGCTTAAGCAGGTCACTGTGACCGGTGTGGTCGCGATTGCGCAGACCCTCATCATTTTGACAGCGGGTATCGATCTATCTGTTGGCGCCATCATGGTGTTGTCATCAATGATCATGGGCCGTTTGGCGGTCGACTTTGGCATACCTCCGTTCTTTGCTGTCACTATAAGCATGTTCTTTGGCGCGCTGATGGGATGGGTGAATGGCTTCCTCGTGACCTACATCAAGCTACCACCGTTCATTGTTACGTTGGGGACGCTCTCTGTATTTACAGCTTTGTTGCTTTGGTATTCTGGTTCGCAATCGATCCGCGGTGCCGATATTAAAGAACTGGCACCAAGTATTTTGTTCTTTGGGCAATCCCTTAGATTTGGTGGCTTTGTACTGACCTATGGTGGCATTGCGTTAATCGCGCTGGCCGTCGCAGTCTGGTACCTGCTGAACCAAACGGCGTGGGGGCGACACGTGCATGCGATTGGCGATGATCCTGACGCCGCAATGTTGTCAGGGATCAAAATCAACCGCACGCTCATTTCAGTCTATGCGCTGGCCGGTTTGATTTGCGGGTTCGCAGGATGGGTGGCCGCAGGGCGCGTGGGGTCCATTTCCCCCATTGGATTTACCGACATTAATCTCGCCAGTATCACGGCCGTGGTGATCGGGGGCACCTCGTTGTTCGGTGGGCGTGGGTCGATCCTTGGGTCGGTTCTTGGAGCGATGATCGTTGGTGTGTTTAATACCGGTCTGTCGCTCGCTGGCGTCGATGATTACTGGCAGATGTTTGCCGCAGGTAATCTTGTGTTGATTGCTGTTGCGCTTGACCAATGGCTGCGGAGGGCTACTAAATGACCGATATCCAACCAGTGATCCGCGCACGCGGCTTGATGAAACGCTATGGCACGGTGATTGCCATGGATGGTGCCGATTTTGATCTTTATCCGGGTGAGATTTGCGCAGTGATTGGCGACAACGGCGCGGGTAAATCCACCTTGATTAAGGCACTGTCAGGGGCGGTTACCCCTGATCACGGAGAGGTCTTAGTTGATGGGCAACCCGTTCACTTCAAGTCGCCTGATGACGCGCGGCGTGAGGGGATTGAAACCGTTTATCAGAACCTCGCATTGTCCCCAGCACTGTCCATCGCCGACAATATGTTTCTTGGGCGTGAACTTCGAAAGCCAGGCATCATGGGCACCGTCTTTAGGCAGATGGACCAACGCAAGATGCAAGACTTGGCACGCGATAAGCTGTCTGAACTTGGGTTGATGACGATCCAAAACATCAACCAAGCTGTTGAGACCCTTTCGGGTGGTCAGCGCCAAGGTGTTGCCGTCGCACGTGCTGCTGCGTTTGGGTCTAAGGTCATTATTCTTGATGAACCGACAGCAGCACTTGGCGTCAAAGAATCCCGTCGCGTTTTGGAGCTTATCCTTGATGTGCGCTCGCGTGGGATTCCGATCATTCTTATCAGCCACAACATGCCTCATGTGTTTGAGGTCGCTGATCGGATCCACGTGCATCGGCTTGGAAAGCGGCTGTGTGTTATCGACCCTAAGGACTACACAATGTCGGATGCCGTTGCATTTATGACGGGCGCTAAAGAAGCACCCGTTCAGGTATCTTGAGAACTCAAAAATAAGCAGATTGCGCTAAGAAGGTGCGTTCTGCAAAGCCTATGACAAAGGGCCTCGGCGCGTGAACGCGATTGCCGGGGCCTTTGCTCGTTTGAGGGCATCATTTGGCGGGGCCAAACTGCAGGCGCTTGGTGGCGATGCCCGCCCGGCGCAACTTGCGGCCAATCGCTCGCACCAGATGGGTTCGAAGAACGCACTCAACAACGAATTGTCGAAGTAATTGCCCTGATCACTTATGGAGACGCCTTGAAGCCGTGGGTTGGCCGGTGGCGTTCCTGATTAGGTTAAGTTTCCGGACTTTATGGGGGTGGTGAATGCGCGTTCCATTAGGGAATTGATCACCTTTGACTGATGCAGTTGTGATTTGTGGTTCTGCCAGTCTAGGCGGTATGCCTTTAAACAAGGACGCAAAGAACACTTTTTGCAAAATGTATGGCTCTAAAATTGGTTTCCTAATGGAAGGTTCGGCTATGGTATTTCTTTCCCTCACCCAGTTGCGCAGCGTTTTAAGCGCAATGATGATTATGGTGACTTGTCTTACCGGAAATATAGTGTCGGCGCAGGAACGAGACGCATTACCAGACTTCATAGTTGCCGAATATGGGATACCCCCAGAGATCCCAATCGGCCCAATGTCGGATGGATTGCAAGCTGCGATCAAGGTCGCCTTTGTTGATAGCGTGACGCAATCTGCCTGGGGTGAGAAGCAAACTTTGGCCTTGGCTGAAATCAGGCGGTCCAACGACCCAAGGGTTGTTTGGGTAATTAGTGATCTGATGCGTTTTGTCAGTGCGCGTCAATTGAACAATGAATTTAGCGATGTAGCGTCTGAATTGCTGGGTAAGAACCTGCAAACTCGAAACAGTTGGGGCGACGTTACCGATCACCTGATCGCTTGGGATATCCCCGCACCCCCAAATTATTTGGACATGAAACGAGCCATTTTTGTTTCGGTCGTACCTGAGTGGGATAAATTATTCGTCGAAGGTAATATCGACTGGCGGCTTGTATCTTGGGGTGGTGTGCTGATTGATGATCGTGCCTATGATACGACTGATGAGCAGTGCAATTGCATTCCCGCCGCCGACAATCCCGAGGTGACAAACGCAAATGATGCCAAGTGGTTAAAGGACGATGACATCGTGTTTGGTATTGAGGTGAACGGAGAATATCGGGCCTATCCGCGCCAAATTATGGAAGTGCGCGAGATGGTAAACGACACTTTGGGCGGTCGCGATCTTGGCATTCCGTATTGTACGCTGTGCGGTGCTGCACAGGCATATTTCACTGATCGACTTCCTGCAGGTGTTGAACGTCCGATTTTGCGCACATCTGGGCTACTTATTCGATCCAATAAAGTCATGTACGACCTTGCAACGTATTCTGTGTTCGACACGTTTCTGGGCCATGCAGTCACAGGCCCGCTTGCAGAAATAAACATGCAACTCAAGCAGGCCACAGTTATCACAACCGAGTGGGGCGCATGGAAAAGCGCCCACCCCGAAACAACGGTTCTTGCTGAGGCCCTCGCGCTTGGCAGTAATCCCGACTTTCGTAACACTCGCGATGCAAATGGTCCGATTTTTCCAGTGGGTGATGTTGACCCTCGTTTACCCGTTCATGAAGATATTGTGGGAATAATAACGGCCTCTGGAAGACCTGTCGCATTCCAGCGCAGCATAGCTGTCGCAACACTACAACGTGGCCAAGAGATTACGTTTGAGAATATCCACTTAGAGCTCGAAGCGGGTGGAATTAAAGCCGTCGGAAATGATGGAGTTGATCTGGGGAGCCACCAAGCGTTCTGGTTTGCTTGGTCGCAATTTCATCCACAAACCGCACTTTGGCCGGAGTAAGTTTAAGGTCGCGCCACCGGATCTTGTGGGGATTTGTCCGTCCGGTTTGATCCCATAGTTCGTCTCGTTTGTAGCAATTAATGCTATCAAAGTGGTAGCATCGCGCAACGGCGTTTCATTCTCGGGGTAAAGCTGGAACCTCTGGGCAAAAACATATATCCTTGACGCAACACAACAAGCGGAGATGTCCCGTGCTCGATACTGCTCGAACTCCCATCAAACATTGTAGTCTGACGCAGTCATCCCATCTGGCAACGTTGATCCTGAGTGCTTATGACCGAACTCGCTGACTGGCTTGTCTGGTCGAGCCGTTCAAAAATTGACCAAAGCGAAAATGTTGGCGATCCATTAGGGTTTGCTGATCAGACACAATCAAATTCCAACCACCTGCGCGGCATCAAGATGTTGCATGAAATTCGCGCGTTGATACAAAGACGATCGTCGTTTCGTATTCAACCTGATGGCCCGACGGCAATCAAAACTAACGTTGGGGCGTCTGGTGGTCTCCTTGAATGCGTGACATCGGGAAGCAGCGGCGCGCCCAAGATAATCCGCCGGTCCCATCGCTCGTGGATTGCCAGCTTTGAGGTAAACGCCAACCTTTTTGATTTGTCAGCTGGTGATACCTATGCTGTCTTCGGCTCATTGGCGCATTCTTTGTCGCTTTATGGGGTCTTAGAAGCTGTTCATATTGGCGCTGATTTGTGTCTGTTGGCCGGTCTTCGGGCCGACCGGCAGCTAAAAGCACTACAGAAAACCCCAATCACTACGCTTTACGTAACACCCACTCAGATTGAAAACCTGATCACTGTGGCCGATGAAAACCTACGCATTGAGAGCGTGAAACGGATCTTTATTGGGGGTGGTGCCCTCAGCACGCTGTTGGCTGACAAGTGCAAGTCGATCTTTCCTGCTGCAGACCTAAGCCCGTTCTATGGGGCTTCTGAAACGAGTTTCATTACAATGGCCAACAGTCAAAGCCCCGAAGGATCTGTTGGCACCGCTTATCGGGATGTCGAGATTTCAATTCGCGAGGCCACAGGCCAAGTCACAAACGGGATTGGAGAAATATGGGTGCGCAGCCCATATCTGTACATCGGTTACGCCGATCCTGTTGCAAGCGATACCCGACATCAAGACGGATTTGTCACCGTTGGAGAATTTGGCTCACTAGACCAAGCGGGGAACCTTTTTATAAAAGGGCGCAAAAGCCGAATGGTTACGATTGCAGATCAGAACGTTTTTCCCGATGAGATTGAGCAATTTTTAATGACGCATTACACCGCAGGCCCAGTCGCCGTTGTGGCGCTGCCTGACGACAAACGCGGCCACAGATTGGCCGTCGTGGTCGCGGGGCAGGCGCATCAGGTAGATTTAGATAGGGCGCTCCAACTGTGCCGCAAAACGCTTGGAGCACACCACTCGCCCAAGTATACTTTCTTTATAAAGGACCTACCTCAATTGGCATCGGGGAAATTGGATTATAACGCAATTTATGCATGGATCGAGGACCAGCAGTGACACGGTCATACATCTTATCCGCAGTCAGAAGCGCGGTGGTCCCACGCAATGGTGCGTTTTCGCATTTAGCCCTCCATGATTTGGCCAAGCCTGTTGTTATGGAGTGTATAAACAGAAGTGGCCTTGGTGCTGATGATATCGATGAAGTCATTGTGGGTAATGCCCTTGGAGCAGGGGGAAACCCCGCAAGATTGATCTCACTTGCTGCTGGCTTGGGCGAGCATATTGGGGGCCTGACGATTGATCGGCAGTGCTGTAGTGGGTTGGATGCTATCAATCTGGCCAATGCCATGATTAAATCTGGACAGGCACGCATTGTGATCGTCGGTGGCGTTGAAAGCTATTCGCGCCGCCCTTTGCGATCGCAGACGTTTCACGATGGACGCCCGCCTATCGCCTATGATCGACCGCCCTTTACGCCTTGGCCAGAGCGCGATCCTGATATGGCGCATGCTACAAACGAACTTGCAAAAAGTTTGAATATTTCGCGGCAAGCGCAAGATGCATGGGCGATGGAAAGCCATCGAAAAGCGCAGGCTTCGCACGCAAGAATGGCTTCGGAAATTGTTCCGATTGAGGGTGTTGCAAGGGATGTGTTTACCCGAAATTTGTCTGAGAAAACATGTGCGCGCATGGCACCAATTGTCGGCAGCATTACCCCAGCGAACACCAGTGTTGCTGCGGACGCGGCAGCCTTTTGCATCGTTGCCAGTCACGATGTTGCAAAATCCATGCGTGGCAAAAGTGTGGAAATCATTTCGGGGCGGACGATCGGTGGCCAACCAGACTGTCCGGGGATTGCCCCAATTGCGGCAATCCAACAGGTTCTTACAGATGGGAATCTACAGCCTCATGAAATTGATGTCGCGGAGATTATGGAAGCCTATGCTGCTCAAGC
>JAGSGK010000061.1 GCA_023955215.1 Paracoccaceae bacterium | reverse complement strand
CGGCACACCGCTCTCCGCCTGCCTCAAAATACCCATGATCTGTGCGTCGCTAAATCGTGCTGTCTTCATCAAAAATCTCCTCAGATATCTTGCCGAGAAAATTCTACTTTTGAACACCACTAATTTTAGGGGGGATTACCATCTAAGATACGTGTTTAACGACGTGTCTTACTGCGGCTGGCAGCCGTCACAATCGGCCGTGCCAAAATCCCTGTGGTGGATTTGGTACCTTTGTTGGGACGAACCCAACTGTGCATAGCACCTCTCTTCTGCTTCTGCTGGGGGGATGTATCCGATGGGTTCAAGCAGGCGGCGGTTGTTAAACCACTCGACCCATTTGAGCGTTTCCCATTCGACCGAGGTCATGGTTTTCCAGGGCGCAAAACGCCATACAGTTTATAGGCAAAGCTTCTCGTATCACCATCTCAACAAATTATTTTTGGAAATGCTGCGTGATCTGCTTTGCATCATAATAATGTTTCAGCCAATCGCGTAGAGAGGTCGGACCGCTCTTATCGAGATGCGCGTTATAGGCGTCCAAAACTGCATCAAGAATACCCGACTTGAACCAACGGAAATGTAGATATTTAAGGCCCAGCTGCTTGCGGGCAACTGAAACTGGTGCATTGTCTATGTGAAGAAGATAAAATGCCGCCGCCAGTCCAGTGCGATCCGCACCCGATTTGCAGTGGAACAAAAAGGGCCGCTCCATCGTCTCGAACTGATCTAGGAGAGCGAGATATATCTCTTTGGGGGCCGCCTTTTTGGCACTTAATCCCAAGCTCAGAAGTTTGATCCCATGGGCTGCACAGGCTTCTTTCTCCAACAAATAGTGGCTAGAATTGCCTGTGCCGCGCAAGCTTAGGATCGTCTGAATGCCACGGTCAGCATATTGAGCAATCTGCTCGGGGTTTGGTTGATTTGAGCGCCAAACATCTGTCGATATTTCTTCCAGATTTGTCCACCTGCCGCGCAAAACGCCATGGTCGTGGTATCGTAGGTGGGCGCGGGCGAGCTGTCTTTCGTCTTCATTTGCAAATTCAGGGCGGAATGTAGGTCGACCACTGCGCTTAATTTCTTTGGCGAGGGTCACGAATTTTTTGTACATTGCGGCCCCTTTCCTTTGTTAGTCAAATAGCACCCGCTGGTCACTTAAGTCCTGATTGCGCATATTGCCAATGCTAAGTTAAACTGCGCGCAAGTGACCATTGATTGATACTGCAATGCCAGCAGGATGACAGGACTTTGTATCTCATGAGGAAAGGACGACAATGCCTCTGATGATTCGCATTTGGTTGATTGTGAGTAAGGTTTTCGCATTTTTTATTCATTTGGGGGCAGGGCGCATGCATGCCAAGCAGGGCATCAGCCAAGATCGCTTTTCAGAACGATTGGGGATTGCAACTGTTTCACACACCAAAGGTCGCTGGATATGGGTGCATGCTGCCAGCCTTGGAGAAGTGGGGCAAACCGCCCAACTCATTACAAACTTGCAAGACATCCACGGGTTTAACGTGATTGTCACAACCGTAACCAAGAGCGGTGCAGACTGGGTTGAAAAATATCTTCCAAATGTTGTGCATCAGTTCCTTCCTCTCGACACACCGATGGCAGTCCACAATTTCTTGGAAAATTGGTCCCCAGAACGTGCAGTGTTTATTGAATCTGATATTTGGCCCCGACTTGTCCTAGAGACGGCTGCACGCCAAATCCCTTTGGCCCTCATTAATGCGCGCCCGTCGAAATCGCGCGATCGTGCGCCAAAGTCCTATCGCTATCTGCTGTCAAATTTCGTCATGATCACTTGCAAGTCTTCTCAGGTTTTAGATGGGTTTCGCAAACTTGGTATCGCACAAGAGCGGCTGTTTTACTTTGGTGATCTGCGTGCCTCAGTGCCCCCATTGGCGGTCGATCAACTTGCATTGGACACATTGCAATCGGCATTTTCAGATCGACCGGTTTGGATCGCAGCATCAAGCCATGCAGATGACGAAGCTGAAATTATAAAGGCCTGCAAATATGTTTTAGAACACCAGCCCGGTGCGCTTTTGATCTGGGCCCCCCGCCATCCCAAAAGTGCCAAATACATCATTAATGCAGCATCGGGTCTGTTAGTTCACCAACGTAGCAAATCCCAAAACATCACTGACGAAACCCAAATCTATTTAGCAGATACACTTGGCGAGCTTGGGACGTTATTCTCCTGTAGTAAAATTGTCTTTTTAGGTGGGTCATTTGGCAACCAAGGAGGGCATAATCCTTATGAACCCGCTTGCTTTGGCTGTTATGTCATCACAGGACAAAATGTCCGAAATCATCAAGCCGCCTTTTCACAATTCACCCATGCGGGCGCAGCAGTGACGGTGTCGAGTGGAGAGGATTTGGGCGCACGTATTACCCAAGTTATCGCCTTAGGCAGTGCCGCAAGTGACGGAGAAAAGGGGCGTGCCTTGGTGGTTGCAGCCAATGGGTCAGCCGAGAAAATTGGTGCTACGCTTGCAGCCCATCTACCCGCTTAAAGTCTTCCACCGCGAGCGGCTAAATCCTGAGAGCTATAGTCATTTGCAACCCATTCGCGCAAAGAAATTTGGCCTTCCACGCGCGCAAAATCATCCAGAAACATATCAAGGACACCCGATGTTGACCAACCGATATGCAAGTATTTAAATGATAAATGTCTGCGTGCCTGACGTGTGCTTTCCCCACATTTGTCAATCAAATATAATGCGCTGATAAGCCCCGTTCGATCAGCGCCAGATTTACAATGGATCAGTAAATCGCGCTCTGCCTCATCAAAAACTTTAAATACCTCCAGTAAGGCATCACGGTCCGGTGCGCGGTGCGCCGAAAGCTTATTGACCGTATAGAGCTTGAGTTTCGCCTCTGCGCAGCCTTCTTGGGTGATCGCGTAAAAGGGTGTCAAACTTTCTCCGCGTAAATTCAATACTGACCGAACCCCCATCGCCCTATACTGTGCCAGCCGTTTGCCATCAGGCTGATTTGAGCGATACACACCAGGTGCTACCTCTTCAAAGTTATGCCACCAAACCCTTAAAATGTGATGATCAACCCAATAGAACCAACGCATTGCTCTGGTGCGCCCATGGGAGGTTTCCAAATTGGTAGGGCTCACCGAAAGTCGCTTCTTAAGCGATGCAATTATGGTTTTTGGGCTCATATTTTTATTTCCCTGCCAGACACATATTTCATAGGCGATACCGCTCTGACTGGAAACCCACGTTGGTCTTTCACGATGCTAGGAGACCGCACCAAAGCGCAGGCGCAATCATGCAGTCCTTTTGATTTTATGTGTCTAGCCCCATGGGTCAGCCACCCAAATCCGGACGAAAGCTCCGAATTCGCCCAGCTGCGAGACAGGTCAAAGGGTATCTGTGGATACGGAAACCTACGCAACGCGGCAGGGGAATCACCCTACATTTTTTCGTACTCTCATTTCTGGCGCTGCCCCTTACGATTGCAGCCAAAAATGGCTCACAGTTTTAGCAGCCTTCGCACAAATCGATGCCAGTGAAGTTTGCCAATATAGTTGACCCGGAAATGTAATGAGCGTAAAAAATGCCGCAGCGCATCGCGAGCCTGCCCTTTTGTTTTGTGGCGTCGGGCTGCCGTAATTGTACCCGTCTCGGCGGTTTGGACACCAAAAACGAGCGGAGACGGCGTCACCATGGCAATCTGCAAGCCCAATTCCCAAAAATGTTTGTGATCCTCGTCGATAGGCCGTGAGACAGGAAACGCACAGGCCGCAAGCCGCGCAGCTGTGTCGCGGCGAATAGCATAGCCAAGCGTCGTATTGGGCACCTTGTAGGGCGTTGCAATATCACGCCCTTGCACAAGCGGCTTGTTGTCGAATGTTTTCTGGCCAACGCGTGCAGAGAAAAGCTTGACGATGTCCCAATCACCATTGTCGACTGTAACCGCAGCAAGCACAGCTTCAAGGTCGTCTGCGACAGAAAAATCATCTTCCAAGATGATGCCACCTTGCGCATCGCCCACTGCAATTTGTTCCCATAACGCAACATGGCTTAGGTAGCATCCTATTTCGGGTCCAACCATTGGGTGGCGCGCGCGCCAAAGGTTAGCTACCGGATCGTAGTACCGCGCCAATTCATCATCCGAAAGAACGCGTCCATCTACGGCTTCGAAACGAACAAAGGGGATGTCTAAACGGTCAAGCTCGCCTGCGGCACGCGTCATGCGCGTGGTATTCGCAGCCATGTTTATCACAAATATGGGCCATGTCATTGCGCGCAATCCAACCATTGTTGCCAGCGTGGTGCGGTCGCATCCAGTGCGGCTGTAAGATCGTTTTGCGGGAAGGCTGCTGTGATTGCGGCATCACGCGCCACGGCGAGACGTGCTTTGGTGTCGATTGCGGCGCGGAGCCGTCGCAGGGGGCCGGGCGACAGTGCGCGACGTGTGTCGTCAAGGTCCCACAGAGCACCCAATTGCAACCGTGTCAGCCTGCGCGCGTACCGCGAGTCCGGATTTGCGGCGAGATCGTAATTGGCAAAGCCGCCGCCAGATTTCAGGTATTTCAAGTGCCAGTAAAACCAACCAGCAAACTGACGCTTGATCCCGCCGCGCACAAAACGCTCGAACCTGCGGTCATGGCTGAAATAGGTTTCATTGCTGACGCGAAAATAGCCGATATCGCCTTTTCCCGAAACAGGGGCCACGGCAGGAACGCGCCATAAACCTGCATCATTGCGGACAAGATTTAGTCCTGAAAAACAGTGCATTATGCGCTCATCCGCAGCGCCTGACCGGATGGCATCTGTCATGGTCTTGACCGCGCCCGGGATCGCGAGATGGTCATCATCAAGTTTGACCGCCCATTGATGCCGGGTTTGGCACAAAGCGAAATTTGAATAAGTCACAAGCGAGTTGGGGGCGTCGCCTGGTGTGCGCGCATGGCCGTCGCTTCCTGCGGGATGTGCATGTGGCAAATAGTGGTACACCCGCAGCTTTGGCCCTAGCTCTGCAGAAAGCCGCATAAGAATGTTGGCGGTTTCATCAGTGCACTGATTATAGACCGCGACGATTTCGTCATACATATCGGCATGGGTACGGATCGTTGCCTCTAAAAAATCGGCTCCGTTGCGGATGCGCATGAAAGCAGAAATGCCCGGTAACCTGTCGGCAGGCGTCAGCATATCCGGGTTGAAACTGAACGTTTCAATTGTCTCGTTCATTCTGAAACGCCTTCTTGCTACTCTCTTGTAGTGCTACCGATGGCAGATGTGCGGGTCAACGGTTGTATCTTGCCAGCGAAGCGATCTGGCCCTGGAGATATGACCAATGCTTGCCCAAAACGTAAACCGCCCCCATACAAGACTGACAGTGCAAAGCCTAAGAAAGACGAATTATGCGGATTTCCTTTAAGAGCTGGGTGCGCCAACGTCGCGAACCATATTCGAAGGTATTTTACGCCGCATTGCGGCAATGGAAGGCGGACAAAATGGAGGGCGTCAGGATGCAACTTCCCAGCATTCAGGCCAGTTCCGTCGTCTTTGACATCGGCGGTTTCCAAGGAAATTGGGCTGCAGAGATAAATGACCGTTACGGCGGCGAAGTACATATCTTTGAACCACATCCCACCTTTGCACAGAAAATTCGCGGTCGCTTTGAAGGGAATGCTGCCATTATACCCTATGATTTTGCGCTCGGAAGCACCGAAGGCATTTTAACTTTGTCTGATGACGGCGACGCATCTTCAAGCTTCTGCGAGACAGGGCACGCGGTAACCGGTCGCATAGAACCCGTCTCACGGTTTTTCGCAAACGTTGACATACCGTGTATCGATCTGATGAAGATTAATATTGAGGGTGGCGAATACGACCTTTTGCCAGCCCTTATTGCGGCGGACATCATGCCGCGCATCGGGATCCTGCAGGTGCAATTCCACCTTTATTCCGCCGATGATATTCCGCGACGTGACGCAATCAGAACCAAATTGGCTGAAACCCATTCCTGCGATTGGAACTACGATTTTATTTGGGAACAGTGGTCTTTGCGCCTTTAAGATTAGCGAACACATCACCGCATCTTGGGCTGGCTCGCAAACACATACTCTCGTGCTGCGGAAGCTCTTCTCGATGGTACACGCCTAGGATATGAAACGCGCTTATGGATATAGCTAAATGAGAGTTATATGATTGTTGTCAGGATAAAAGGCGGCCTTGGGAACCAGATGTTCCAATATGCGGCTGGTCGGTCACTTGCGTTGAAAACTGGAATGCCGCTCGCTTTGGATCTGCGCCATTACCAGCGCGCGCGCGAACATGGCTATGCGCTGGGAGAATTTGCATTGGCGGATGTGCCTTTGGACGCGGCGCATCTTCCGCCTGTGTTGCGCGACCGCCCATTGGCCTATTGCCTTGCGCGTTTAACCCGTCGTGGTCCGCAATTTCTGCGCGAAAATGGCCTTGGGTTCGATCCGGCGATTGCGGATATTTCGGGACCTGTATGGCTCGAAGGGTATTTTCAATCCGAACGGTATTTCTTAGCGCATGCTGCGACAATTCGAGCCGAGCTGACCCCCGCATCTCCGCCTGATGCGCAAAATGCCCGCTGGCTTGCGGACATAAAGGCAGATCCATGTGCCGTGTCCTTGCATGTGCGGCGCGGCGATTATGTGCGCAATTTAAAGTTTGCAGCCCACCACGGGACCTGTACGCCAGATTATTATGCCCGTGCGCTGGCCCATGTCGCCCAGAAAATGCAAGCCGAGCCTGTGATTTATGCGTTTTCCGACGATCCCGATTGGGTGCGCGAAAACTTGCAGCTTCCGGCCAAGATAAAAGTGGTGGGCCACAATGATGCCTCTCGCAATGTCGAGGATTTACGACTGATGAGCGCGTGCCGTCACCATATTATCGCCAATTCATCGTTTTCATGGTGGGGGGCTTGGCTGAACCCGCGCGTGGAAAAAATTGTGACCGCACCCGCAGTTTGGTTTGCTGATCCGACATCTGTTAATCGCGACATTTGGGCTGACAACTGGGTGCGCATAGAGGGTTGACGGGCACGTCATGCGCGCGTCACTGTGCTGCGAGTATCGTCTTTGCGGCACGGGGATAGATATCAATATACTGAGCGGCAACATCGCGTACCGCGTTTAGCGCAGGCAGGCGCGCGGCGTAATCTTCGTGCGACATTTGTGCGACTGCGCGCTGCACCTCAGCCATATTGTCACAGATAATCATGCCGCGCGTGTCAAAGAAATCTGCAATGTTTGGGCACCCCCAATAGATCGGAACCGTCTTGCACAGCAAAGCATCAACGAGTTTTTCAGAGAAATAATTCGCTTGCTGTGCGTTCTCTATGACAACGGAATACTGATATTGCGCCAGCCCATCCGACTTGTCGTTAAAGGGCTTATAGCCGCGTCCCATGACGTCGATATCTTGGTCCGTCTCACTGCTCCATTTCACCACGTCATGGCGTAATTTGTGGCCCAGCTGCTTGGTTTTCCCCGATGCAATCAACGAGCACATCGCGTGCTTGGTCAGGTCAATGTTTTGCCAATCGGGCACCCACCCCCCTGCGGTCACAAAAAACAATGCGTTGGGAATGCTGCGCCATAAATCACGATCAGATGTCAAGACGCGGTGAAACCTGCGCCAAAACAGGCGCATCACGGTCATATAGCGTTTGTGCACGGCGCACGGGTCCCAAAGGTCGGGCGGAAAAACATCGTGGCATGCGGCGGCATCAGCAAATGGTCTGTCGGCAAAAGGTCGGCCAGCGTTTGCCCCTCAATCCCATCAGGGGCGCCAAGAGGCCAATGTAGTTTTGACAATGGCAGGTGCTTGGGCCGCCATCCCAATCGCTGTCGGTAAGGCAGGACGCAAACTCTGGGCGGGTTGGGCGCTAATTTACCTCGATCCATTTTCATCACTCTCAAACTTCAAATAGTCGCGCAGGTGCCCCAGCGCACTTCATCATAAATCACAGGCGTTATATCCGGCCATCACTGCCGCCCAATCCGCGTCCGACCAAAACAGCGAGGGGTGTTTTGTGCGTTCCTTAACAAGTGATCGTTTGAGCCGCGCCAGATTGCGCGCGCGCCACCCGCCTGCTGCACGACGACGGCACTTGTCGAAATCAATCAACCAAACCTGCATATTTACATCGATCAATATGTTACGGCAGTTCAGGTCGGAATGATCGACGCCCAAATCATGCATCTGACGGATAACGGCACCGATTTCTGTCCACGTTTCTAATGTTAAAGCCTCTTCCAACACGATATCAGCCAGCGGGCGCGCATCGGGAATACGTTCTGTTATCAGATCTGCGCGATAGTACATGGCATATGGCGTATACCGTGCCGCTACAGGTCGCGGTACCGGAAGGTTATGATCCCGCATCCACCCTAGTAAGACATACTCTCGAAATGCACGACTAGCCGTCGCACCGAGGCGTAAGTATAAATCAGCATTGATTTTTCCGACCAGCCCACCTCTTCGAAACGGACGCAGCACTAACTCGCGCCCGCCGATACGTAAAAAATGCGCACGGCCTCTGCCCGGTGCACCTCCAAGCACTTCCCCCTGCCTTCGATGCCAATCTAGATCAAAAAGAAGCGGATCAATCTTCGATAGTATCTGAGTGTCGTGCCAAATCACCTGCCCGTCGATCATCTCTGTTGAGGTTGATTGCATCTCTTTAACCTTCCAAAACTTTCAACCGGAAAATCATCTCTCGGCGAAAACGGCGCCAAATTTACAAGCGCATTAGAGACTAAACTCGATACATAGCCATTAATCTTCCTGAGCGTGGATGCCCCGATGGCTAGAAATTAGCTTTCCCCCTTCTCATTCTCAATCCGCTTTTCTAGGCAACTTAAATCATCTAAAAAATCATCAAATGATCGAAAAATAGAGAAAAAATCTTCTTCAGAAATATCTATTTTAGTAAGAAAATCAAAATAACGCCTAGCGTTCAGTTGCCCTGATCGGCTTAAGGCTAGCCCTAATCCAAGGAAGAGCAGGCGGCCATTTTCGTCCCCCCCCCCCCTTGCATTAAGTTTTCCTATTTTGAGCTAGCCGTATTTTGGCAATCAACTACGATAATTTGTGAAAAATTGATACCAAATATAACTCTTTTCGACAAGCCTAAAACCGGTAAGGGCCGATCATGTCGAACGGCATTCGCGAATTGCGCAATCATCGCCTACCATGCAAGCTTTTCGATAAAAGCTCGCATGAACCCGCAGGCCAAAATCCAACAAAACTTGAGTAAATCGCCACATTGCGCAACACGCTACTTTCATCATGCACGGTTTATAGGTATATTTATCTAATAAGCTTGCAAGGATTTGGTGATGCCGACTGCACCTGAGACCACCTGGAACAAAGGCCGTGTCGTGGGCAAAAAGCCACCGCTGACGCCTGACCAAGTTGCGCTGATCCGGATGATCCTGGGCCAGGATGGGGTCCGCTCCGGTAGAGGGCAGAATAGTACGTTAAGCTCCTCGGTCACTGTTTTGGCCATCGATACTCGCCCGTTATGAGAATATGTGCCCATCCAAGTGGTGAGATGTGCGCCAGAAGCGCCGCTGAACAATCCAGACCTGCACGTTTTCGCAGTGCGACAGCCTTCCCAAGCTGATCTGTGTTCCAATATATTATGATGGCGGCAAGAAGGTTCAGACCCGCCATGCGGTAATGTTGGCCCTCAGATGTAC
Source organism: Paracoccaceae bacterium (assembly GCA_023955215.1). Lineage (GTDB taxonomy): Bacteria > Pseudomonadota > Alphaproteobacteria > Rhodobacterales > Rhodobacteraceae > Ascidiaceihabitans. The sequence goes on along the minus strand of JAGSGK010000061.1, from coordinate 2,574 downwards.
GATCCCTGATCTCCCCCTGCCGTCCGATACGCAGGGCGTTTTTAAGCGCATGGTGTGCCTCACCTTTATTCAACCCAATTTGCGCACGTCGCTGCATGTCAGCATCAAGCAGCCAATCGATGATGAAGAGTGTCCGTTCAACCCGTCCGATTTCACGAAGGGCCACGGCTAGGTCATGCTGACGTGGGTGGGCGGCAAACTTTCGTAAGAGCTGACTGGGCGGCATGACCCCGGCTACCATGGTGGCTGCGCTGCGCAGGATATCTGGCCAGTTTGTCACAATCGTGCCTTCCCGGATTTTGCCACCAATCAACCCCTTCAGTTCCCTTGGGACGCCACTCGGATCAAAGACATACAGACGTTTTGACGCCAAATCCCGGATGCGCGGGATGAACCGGTATCCAAGAAGGGACGTCACAGCAAAGACGTGGTCGGTGAAGCCGCCGGTATCAGCGTATTGCTCGCGCACTTTCAGACCTGTTTCATTCATCAGCAAGCCATCAAGAATGTATGGGGCCTCACTTACTGTCGCTGGTATATTCTGGGTGGCGAATGGCCCAAACCGATCAGAGACATGGCTGTAGGCTTTCAGCCCTGGGTCAATGCCGTATTTTGCATTGATGAGATTCATGGCCTCGCCCTGACGGGTTGTGGGGAAAAACTGTCCATCACTAGATGCGGTCACGCCACCGCCCCAGAACTGAGCCATTGGTAAGGCAGATTGTGCCTTTATCACCGTGTCCAACGCCTTATTGATGGCATCACTTTCGATATGCCAGCTTGATAGGCGCGATAGCTGGAAATAGTCATGCGTGTTGGTGGCGTCGGCCATTTTACTCAGACCAAGGTTAAGTCCTTCTGCGAGCAGCACATTCAAAAGACCAACTCTGTCTTTGCAGGGTGCCCCGGTGCGGAGATGAGTAAAAGCATCCGTGAAGCCTGTGGCCTTTTCCACATCCATCAGCATGTCTGTAATCCGCACATCTGGCAGACGGCGGTAGAGATCGAGAACAAGTTCATCGGCCTCAACAGGGACGGCGGCGGTAAAGCGTCAACCTGATGGCGTCCGGCGAAGTTGTGATCCAGTCCATGTGGTCCCCTGCGATCACAGCCGTCAAATCGCAAGGTGTCCCATGCGTCTACCAGCCTTTGGAAGAAGGCTACCGCTCGTGGGGCGGTGGTTTGGGCATCTCTGCAGCACTGTCTGGTCTGGAGCTTGAAGCTGCCTATGAATACATCAACTGGTACCTCTCTGGCTGGGTCGGCGGCTATCTGATGCGTCAGGGCTATTACTCTGCGGTTCCAGAAACGTCGAAAGAGTTCATGACCGCAGACGAATGGGGTTTCTGGTACGAAGGCAAAGCGGCGGAAGGTGACATCTTGTCCCCAACTGGCGACACACTGGCCAGTGCGGGCGAAGTTCGCGATGGTGGGGCCTTCCTTGATCGCATGGGATCAGTTGTGTGCTGGAACTCCGTCATGGACAAAAACCAATACATGGTCCGCAAGTGGAACGAATTTATTGCCGCTTAAGAACGACCAACGGGTGCGCCTTACGGGGCGCACCCACCCCATCCAATACAAAGAGGATCCATGAAAAAGCTGTTAGAAAATCGCAATGTGACCGGCTGGCTGATGGTGTCGCCCCTTGCGGCTGTATTGCTGTTTTTTCTCGTGATGCCGATTATCCTAATCGTCATCGTCAGCTTTTGGCGTGCGACTGAATTCTCCATCATTCCGGCCTTTGAATGGGACAATTACGCGTTCCTGTTCGGGTCACCCGTCACCTACACCGTCTTTCTCAACACGTTCAAATATGCGTTCATTACATGGGCCTTTACCTTGGTCATCGGGTTCACCGTTGCCTATTATCTGGCATTCCACATTCGCAGCCTGACATGGCAAATCGCACTTTTCCTGCTGTGCACAATCCCGTTCTGGACGTCCAACATCATCCGCATGATCAGCTGGATACCGTTCCTCGGGCGCAATGGCATCGCCAACACCACCTTGATGTCATGGGGCGTCATCGACGAACCGGTCGAGTGGCTTTTGTTCAGTGATTTCGCCGTCATCCTCGCCTTCGTTCATCTTTACACGCTGTTCATGGTCGTCCCGATCTTCAACACGATGATGCGGATCGACAAATCCTTGATCGAGGCTGCGCGGGATGCAGGCGCAAACGGTGCGCAAATTTTATGGAACGTGATTATTCCACTGACCAAGCCGGGCATCATGATCGGCACCATTTTCGTGGTCACGCTGGTCATGGGTGATTTCATCACTGTGCGCTTCATGAGCGGCAGTCAATCGGCCAACGTAGGCCGCCTGATCAGCAACGACATTGCACTGCTCCAATACCCAAGCGCGTCTGCCACCGCCATCGTGCTGCTCGCGACAGTGCTGATCACAATTGGCATCTTGTTGCGCTTTGTCGACATCCGGAAGGAACTGTAATGGAACCGCGCCCAAGATCGTTCTATGTCCTCTCCGCGTTCTTCGCGCTGTTTGTGCTGTTCCTTTACGGTCCGACCCTGACGATTGGCATACTGTCGTTCCAAGGCGAGGGTGGTG
>JAGSGK010000119.1 GCA_023955215.1 Paracoccaceae bacterium | reverse complement strand
GTTGTTCAGGATGAATTGCTTGACGGGTAGGTTGTATTGCATTGCTGTTCCCAGCTCTTGCATGTTCATCAACCAGCTTGCTTCACCAGCGACGTTGATCACCAAGGATTCTGGGTGGCCCATCTGAACGCCAATGGATGCAGGGAAGCCGTAACCCATTGTGCCTAAGCCACCTGAAGTCATCCAACGGTTGGGATCTTCAAATCCCAAGTATTGCGCAGCCCACATCTGGTGTTGGCCAACTTCGGTTGCGATATAGCGGTCGTGGTTCTTGGTCAAAGCTTCAAGGCGCGATAGAGCGTACTGTGGTTTGATAACTTTGCCTTGTTGTGTGAATTTCAAGCATTCGATTGCTTGCCACTCTTTGATCTGGCTCCACCAGTTTCCAACGGCTGCAGAGTTAGTTTTGCGACCGCGAGATTTCCAAACTTTCATCAAGTCTTCGAGAACGTGGCCCACATCACCAACGATAGGAATGTCGACGCGAATAACTTTGTTGATCGAAGACGGATCAATATCGATATGTGCTTTGGTTGAGTTTGGACTGAATTCGCTGATGACACCCGTGATACGGTCGTCGAAACGGGCACCAATGTTGATCATCAGATCACAACCGTGCATCGCCATGTTTGCTTCGTACAAACCGTGCATGCCAAGCATACCCAACCAGTTGTCGCCAGACGCTGGGTATGCGCCAAGGCCCATCAAAGTTGATGTGATCGGGAAATTTGTTGCGGCGACAAGTTCGCGCAACAATTGGCTGGCTGCTGGACCAGAGTTGATAACGCCGCCACCGGTGTAGAATAGTGGGCGCTCTGCTTTTTCCATAGCTTCAACTAGCTCAGTGATTGAGGTGATGTCACCCTTCACAGTCGGTTGGTAGTGGGATGTTGAAGGTTGCGGCGCGTTGTATGTGCCGCTTGCGAATTGAACATCTTTTGGAATGTCGATCAAAACAGGACCTGGGCGGCCACTGGTGGCAACGTGAAATGCCTCGTGCAAAACGCTGGACAAAGCATCAGTCTCTTTCACCAGCCAGTTATGTTTGGTGCATGGGCGTGTGATGCCAACGGTGTCCGCTTCTTGGAATGCGTCGGAGCCGATCATGAATGTTGGTACCTGGCCCGTCAAAACGATGATTGGAATGCTGTCGAGAAGGGCGTCGGTCAGGCCCGTAACTGCGTTGGTCGCGCCAGGGCCAGACGTTACAAGGCAAACGCCGGGTTTGCCTGTAGAACGGGCGTAACCTTCGGCTGCGTGAACGGCACCTTGTTCATGACGCACCAGAACGTGCTTGATGTGGTTTTGCTGAAAAATCGCATCGTAGATTGGGAGGACGGCACCACCCGGGTATCCAAAGACTGTGTCCACACCTTGATCTATCAAGGCTTGAACTACCATTTCCGCTCCGGTCATTTGGCGTGTCATCTGTTGGGCTCCGTCTTCAAATCTATAATTTATATGGCGCAAAAAAAAGCCCCCGTTTTGGCGAGGGCGCATGGGTACCTAAATGGCGTTCCGTTACCGGACCATGCGCTGTGTTCCTAAAATGACGACGACATGTGTCATGCTTTAAGGGCCTCTCATTTGCTTAAGTTCACATTATTGGCCGATTAGAGGGCCGTCAACAGCTCCATACGAAATAAGTATCACAAAATTTGCATTTTGAGACATTAAATTTCAAAATTCTCGAACTTAGCGACACTTATGCAAAATTGTTGAGGTAGGTTTGACAAAAACAGCCGCCTAGAATCACTGTTGTCTCCTACCGGACTGTTCCGGTCCCCTGCAGCACCCCGTGTTCCATAGCGTAACGTGTCAAACCTGCGGTCGATGAGATGCCCAATTTGCGTTTTATGTTTTTGCGGTGAGTTTCCACAGTTCGAACAGAAATTTCCAACTCTCCAGCGACATCTTTGTTGGATTTTCCTTGGGCTACTTGCAACAAAATGGTCTGCTCACGTCCAGTAAGGGCTTCGCGGGCACCGCTGTTTTTTGGCTTTAGCGATCCTGCAGCGCCTGTACATAGATACCGTTCACCACTCATCACAGCATCGATTGCGAGTTTGATTTCATCGGTCGGCACGTCTTTTAGGATGTAACCCATTGCACCGTGCGAAAGGGCCGAGGCGATATATTCCTGACTGTCGTGCATTGAGAGGATCAGCACACGTGTACCGGGCCTGCGCTCAAGAACAAGCTCAGTTGCAGTTAGTCCACCCATCTCTGGCATGTTCAGATCCATCAGGATTACATCTGGGTTCAGTGCCTCAAGTTGCTCAACAACAGCGCGGCCATTGTTTAGGGTGCCCACGATCTCTAGCTCTGAATAACTTTCCAGAACGGATTGGATACCTTGGGCAACCATCGGGTGGTCATCTACAATCACTACGCGGATGGGGAGGTTCATGTGTCGCCTTCAGATTTTTGTTGGGCCTTGATCTCTGGAGACAAGAGGCGGGTCAAGGGCACAGTTGCAAGGATAACCGTTCCCCCGTTGGAACCATGCGAAGATCGAATGATAAGATGACCATCCAATTGTTCGACCCGCTCTTCCATGTTGCGCAGCCCAATTCCTGCCCCGCGTTTGCGCATGGTTGCATTTATTCCGCATCCGTTGTCGCTTATTTTCAAGGTGGCTCCGTTTTTGTGCCCACGCATGTCCACTGAGGCACGTGTCGCGCTGGCATGGCGTTCAATGTTGGTCAATGCCTCTTGGGCAATCCGGTAAAGCGCGGTCTTGGCATTTGAATCCAGGCGGTTGCGGAAGACGACTGTTTCAAAATCGGTTGCGATGCCGGTGCGCTGTTCAAAGTCTTCAACCAATGTTTTTAAAGCCGGGCCTAATCCTAGATCATCTAGCACACCGGGACGTAGATCGCGGCTAATGCGGCGCACTTCGGTGATTGCTGTGCCAAGATTTTCTATACCTTGCTCAAGAGAGCTATCAGCGTCAGGGGCCCCTTTGGCCAATCGGCGGCGTGCGCTGTCTAAGGCGTATCGCACACCGACAAGAATTTGACTGATCCCATCGTGCAGTTCGCGTGCCACACGCCCACGTTCTTCCTCTTGGGCATCAAACACACGCTGGGTTAGTTTTTTGAGTTTAGCATCCGCCAGACGGCGTTCGCGGAAATTGATGACCATGCCTGAGCCGAAAACGAGAACCAATGCAGTAAGTGTGATGACCGAAATGTACCCAAAGGTGCTTTTTACGCGTGCCTCAACCTCGGCCCGGGCTGTGGCGACCGACGATAGAACGTCATCGATGAACACACCGGTACCAACGGCCCACCGCCAAGATGGAAAGGACGTGACATAAGTAATCATGCGACCCTCTTCACCAGTGGAGGGTTTGGGCCAAAGATGGGTCAAGTACCCGTCGCCTTGGCGCGCGATCGTGATCAATTCATCTACAACAGCAACGCCTTCGCTGTCTGTATCGCCGGCCCAGTTTTGATTGATGCGGTCGGTTTGGCGTGGGCTCACCAGATTGGTACCATCGTAGTCATAAACGAAAAAGAACCCATCATCACCGTAAATCATTGCAGATAAGATCTGGCGAACCCGCCGTTTTGCTTCTTCATCGTTAGGGGCGGCATTGCCGTAGATAAAGTAAAACCCGTTGCGCGCTTGGGTCACGTAATTGCGCAACTCATCTTTTTTTGCTGCCAAAAGCTGGGTTTCCAAAGACTTGATCTCACGTTCTGCAAGCGCGCGCGACTGTACAGTCACAAGCGTAGAAATTGCAGCCACGGCAAGGATCAAGGGAATGGCCGCAACGAGCGACAATTTTAGTCCGTAAGTCAGTCGAAGATAAGGAAACAGGCGGGTCATAAACGAATCGATACGCGGGAATTAGTCCGAATCAAAGGGTTGATGTCGCAAACTGCGTAACTCATCGTGCCTAAGTTTGCTGCGTTTTAGATGCCGGAACCCCTGTTTAATATGTGTTTGAGGGGTGAAAGCATTTTAAAAAAGGGTGGCCTACGCAGTAATAGGTATTCCCAAAAGAAAATGCGGCGTTAGTGTTTTGATATTCGAAACGACCGCGCGCGCAGTCTTGCGATGCACGGGACACTATTATCTGGGAGGATAACTTATGGATCGTCGTTCATTTTTGAAGACATCTGCTATGGGCGGTACAGCCGCTGCTGCGACAACTTTGGCTGCACCTGCATACGCAACAGGCAAACGCACTTTGACAATGGTTACATCATGGCCACGCGGTTTTGCGGTTCTTGATGATGCTGCGTCATATCTTGAAAAGTTCACCAACGAAATGTCAGATGGCAACTTGACCATCGACAAAAAAGCTCCGGGTGAGCTTGTTGGCGCACTTGAAGTATTTGACGCTGTGTCTTCTGGCCAAGCTGATATGTACCACTCTGCCGATTATTATTTCATCGGTCAGCACCCTGCATACGCCTACTTCACTGCAGTCCCGTTCGGCGGCACAGCTCAAGAAGTTATCAACTGGTATGAGCACGGTGGCGGTCAAGAACTACACGATGAACTGGGCGAAATCTTTAACCTTAAAGGTTTGTTGTCAGGTAACTCTGGTTCGCAATCTGGTGGTTGGTTCCGCAACGAAATCAACTCTGCGGCTGACTTCAACGGTTTGAAATTCCGTATGCCAGGTCTTGGTGGTAAAGTTTTGGGTAAATTGGGCGCATCTGTTCAAAACATCCCAGGCGGCGAGCTGTACCAAGCTTTGTCTTCCGGCGCTTTGGACGGCCTAGAGTGGGTTGGCCCAATGGCCGACGAACGCGCTGGCTTCCAAGAAGTTGCAAAAGTTTACTACACAGCTGGTTTCCACGAGCCAGGTTCCGCTTTGGCGTCTTCCGTCAACTTGGACGTTTGGAATGACCTAACACCAGCACACCAAGCAATCTTGCAGGGTGCGTCACGTGCAACAACACACGTTCAGTTGGCTGAAACATTGGCAAACAACGGTGCAGCACTGGCACGTCTACAAGCACAAGGTGTTAAAACGTTGCAGTTCTCTGATGATGTTTGGGACGCATTTGGTGCGGCTTCCAAAGAAGTTATGGACGAAAACATGGGTGACGAATTGTTCGCAAAAACACGCGCATCATTCGAAGCTTCCATGGCGTCATCTTCTTCTTGGATCGACAAATCAGATGGCTACTACGTACAGCAACGCAACCGCGTTCTGGGCAACTAAGCCGTTTATCAAATCTATCGGAAAGGCCCCTTTTGAAAGGGGCCTTTTTGAACGGTATCGCAATCTAGGGCCAGCACAGCCTTGAAATGTTGCGCCGCGTTCCGCGGCTTGAGGGGGGCACAATGACAGACGAAACAGTATGCACCGGATTTTTCCGGGCTGCGACAGATGCCAAGGGTGACATCAGCTGCTTGGACCAGTTTCAATCCAGTGGCGTTTTGCAATTCATCTCTGGAAATTTTCTGGAAGCTTTTTACAATGTACCGGTAGCGATCATTAACGCGCCGATGTGGTTGGATTGGCTGACGTGGGAGAACACGTTGGAAGACAAACAATCGCTAATGCGGTTTGTTTATTACGGTGGTTCTGTCGAGTTTTTCTTTGTCCTTGCGACACTCATCTTGGGCATGACCATCTATGGCATGATCAATAATAAATTCATGTGGGGTGTTGTTCGTGTTCTCGAGGGCTTTGCCAATACGGTTGGTCGCTTCTTTGCATGGGCTGGTCTTTTGATGGTTCTACAACAGATCATGATCGTGTTTTTACAGCGCATCTTTACGCGCCCCGACATTTCTATCGGTTTTGGTATTCCTCTACAATTTGACATCAGTTGGTTCGCCGAAGAGCTGAAGCTTTATAACGCTTTGGTTGTTTGCATGTGCGTCACCTATGCCTTCGTGCAAGGCAGCCACGTGCGTGTCGATTTGGTTTATGCGGCCGTCAAATTTCGGACCAAAAAGATGATCGACATGTTCGGGTCACTTATCTTCATGGTGCCATCTGCCGTTCTGACGTGGATGTATGGCTGGTACTTTTTATGGCGCCACCTGATCGTACCAAATCCTTCTGCGTCTGACACGTTGGATCGTCTGGTGAACAAGGCGCGTGCGCTGCGCTGGAATGTCGAGACCATCGGATTTAGCCCGAATGGCTTTACTGGATACTTCCTATTTAAGATTTTGTTGGTGGCCTTCACCGCAATGGTCTTTATCCACGCGATCGCGTTTTTCTATCGCTCGTTCCTCGAATGGAAAGAGGGCGAAGAAAGTGAAAACAAATACCTCGACAAGGATTCCTTGGGTGAAGGTGAAGAAGCCTATGAGGGGACGCACTGATGTTGTTTGGACTTGATGGCGTAGAAGTTGGCCTGATCATTGTCTTTATCACCCTGTTTGGTGGTATTCTTTCTGGCTTTCCAGTGGCGTTTGCCATTGGTGGTGCTGGTATCATTTCGTTCGGTATTATCGCGTCTTTAGACAGCGCGGGCCTATTGATCCACCAAGCGATCGATGACTCCAGCCAGATGTATCAGGATTTGATCACTGCAGGAGTTGGTGCGGATAAAATCAGTCTATTCAGGTATCCTGAGCTGCCACGCGTTGCCGAAGCTGTATTCCCGAAAGGCTGGGAAGTGGCGATGGACCGGAATGTATCCTTTGTTGTGAACCGTATGAACGAACGTGTTCTTGCAGGCCAATCCATTGAAACCCTTTTGGCCGTTTTGATGTTTGTTTTGATGGGCATCACCCTAGAGAGATCCAAAATTGCAAATGATTTGCTAACGACAATGGCGCGTGTCTTTGGCCCGTTACCGGGTGGTTTGGCTGTGTCCGTCGTTGTCGTAGGTGCATTCCTTGCCGCATCGACCGGTATTGTGGGCGCAACTGTTGTGACGATGGGATTGCTTGCCTTACCAACAATGTTACGCAATGGGTACAGTCCCGAGATTGCGACAGGGGTCATCGCGGCTTCAGGTACTTTGGGGCAGATTATTCCACCCTCAATCGTGATCGTTTTACTTGGCACTTTAGCGGGGGATTTGTATTCCTCGGCACAAGAAGCCCGCGCAATTTCAGTTGGCTGTACAGATGCCCTAAGCTATCTTGGGGAACCTGCGGTCCTGTCTGTTGGTACCTTGTTCCAAGCGGCATTGGTACCAGGGATCTTGCTCGCAGTTCTTTATGCGCTTTATGCATTTGGTTACGCTTTGCTGAACCCAGACAAAGCACCAGCGGTTCAAATGGGGACAACAAGTTCCGAACCCATCACACGCAATGAAGCTATGACATTCTTCCTTTTCGTACCAATCGCTTTGATTGTAGGAACAATTCTGTTGGGAAATTTGGGTATTATCGGCGGCCAAAGCACAGTGATCTCAGCGTTCTCTGACATTGGAGATAGTGCATCGTTACGGACCAATGTGTCTGAGGCCTGTAAGGTAGCGATGATCGAATTGCATGGCCTTCCAGCATGGGATGCTGCCATCGCGCAGCAAGTCGCGATTGAGGCTGCTGGTGGGGTCGTTCAATCCGAACGTCTGTCCGAAGGAGCATTCGCGCTTGCACAACAGGCCAAGATTGATGACGCGGCACCCATTGGAACAGGCACGGCAATCTTGTTGTTGTTGTTTAGCCTTGTGATGGTGATTGGACGCGGGGTTTCCCCATCGGCGAATACGCGACCTCTTATCATCGGCGGCATTGGTGTCTTGGTAGCACTGTTGGTGGACATTATTATTTTGGGTCCATCCAATTCGTCTGGTTCTTACGTTGTAATCATGTTTTTACCCTTCGTGGCGGTCCTTTACGGTGTCGTTCATGCCGGCGCGATGTGTGCCAAGAATGAGTTGATCCGCGTTGTCTTCCCGCCGTTGATGCTGATCGTTGCGGTTCTTGGTTCGATTTTGGGTGGTATCACCAACCCGACGCCAGCCGCTGCACTTGGGGCAGGGGGCGCGATCATGTTGGCAGCCTATCGCAAACTGTCTGACACTGATCGTTCACCAAAGGTGATAATCTGGTCCACGGTCGCAATTGGGGTTTGTATCCTTGTAGGCGTGAATTTTGACCTCCGGATCAATCAGGATGACGTAAGCTTTGAAAGCTGGTTTGCCTTCTTCGTTGCATATGGTGCTTATCTTTATGCCATGTTTGGCTTGCTGTTCTCGTGCTGGATCCTTTTCACTTCAGGTGTTTTGACCCCTGTTGTACGTGAAACCGCCAAGGTGACATCGATGGTCTTTACCATCCTGATCGGGTCACAGTTGTTGAACCTTGTTGTTATCAGCTTTGGGGGTGAACATTATATTCAGCAGTTCCTCAAATCATTCGATAACGAGATCACAGTGTTCTTGATCGTGATGCTTGTGCTGTTCGTCTTGGGCTTTGTTCTGGATTTCCTTGAGATCATTTATATTGTTATCCCGATTGTTGGCCCTGTCATTTATGGCGGCACATTCGATCCTAAGTGGGTAACGATCATGATCGCGGTGAACTTACAGACTTCGTTCTTGACGCCGCCCTTTGGCTTTGCGTTATTCTATCTGCGCGGAGTTGCACCCAAGGAAGTCACCACGCGGCATATCTATCGTGGGAT
>JAGSGK010000075.1 GCA_023955215.1 Paracoccaceae bacterium | reverse complement strand
CTCACTGAGCAAAGCCCGAGGGTATTCGGGCCTATGTCGACACAGCCTTACGGGACAACAGAAGTCCAGTACAAATAAGGGGTCAATTAGCGATTAAGCTGCTGATGACGAAATGGGGTTGTTGCGGTGCACCTCAGAAACCCTTATCGTTTTTCATCCTGTCGAAATGCGCCTTGCACGATACGGTCAATCACCATTGCGACAAACAAAATGGCGATGCCAGCTAAAAGCCCTGGACCTTTTGCAGCGTATTGAAGTGCTTCCAGTATTTCTTTGCCCAGTCCACCGCCACCAATTAGCGAGATTATCACAACCATGGATAGACACATCAGGATGGTTTGGTTTACTCCCGTCATGATCGATGGCAAGGCAAGGGGGATTTCAACATCTTTGAGCAACTCAGTCTTTGAAGCGCCGAAAGCTACAGCTGACTCCTTTATGCTTTCAGGCACGCCTCTCATACCAAGAGCCGTTAGACGAATCACAGGTGGCATTCCAAAGATGATTGTCGCCAATATGCCTGGAGGGTTGCCTGTGCCAAAGAATGCAATTATTGGAATCAAGTAGACAAAGGCAGGAAGAGTTTGCATCAGATCCAGAATCGGTTCGGCGGTCTTATAAGCACGGTGAGATTTACCAAACCAAATCCCGAGTGGAATACCCATCGTTACGCACAGCAGCACTGATGACCCAACAAGTGCAACAGTCTCCATCGCAACTTCCCAATACCCAAGCAGCGCAATGTATGCCAACACTGAAGCAGTAAAGATTGCTACTCGGGCACCCGACAAGCGCCAGGCGGTAACAAAGATTACCAGCATCATGACAGGCCAAGGAGTGCCATTTAGGGCTAGTGTAAGGGTATCAAGCACAACCCGCACAATCGTAACAATCCCATCAAAAAAATCACCCCCCACAACCGCAGCCCGCTCGATATGGTTGTCCATCCAGCTTGCTAAACGCGAAAACAATGTGCCATTATCTTTCCCCAGAATGAACTCTGAAATACGCCGTTCTGGAAAACTATCAAGAAGAGTAAGCGATGAGTTTATAGTGAACTTGTAGACAGTCAGGGGGCCGATTGCGCCCATCAAAATGGCCCCAAGGATTGTATTTCGCCATGAACGTCCGCTCTCAACTCCTTCCGGGTCAATCCGCCAGTTGGAATACTTCCTCTCATAGGCTTGGTTCGCCAGAAAACCTTGAATTAGCTTCAATACAATCAAGAGAGCGAAGCCACTTACCATGATTGGAATGGCTTCAGCTTGGTCAGCTTCTGCTTGGGCAATGGATGTTTCTGCAGCGGATTTAATATTTTCCGCAATCTTATTGAAGCGGTCTATATCTGTTTGTTCTGTCGAATCACGAGCCCGTTGAAATAGTTCTGCTGCGCGGTTTTGCTGCCGGGCAGCGCGTTCAAGCATGTCCACTCCAGGATTACCCCAGAGACCACGACCAATTTGAACCCACGCAACTACCTCAAGAATGAGAAATGCCCAGAACAAGCTCCAAATCGCACGTGAGGCCGCCCATAATGGGCCAAATAAAGCAGCCATAAAATTAAATGTGTTGGGTATGAAAGCATTACTATTATGAATTTTCTTAAAAACCCTAACGTAGTAGTCACCATTCACTTGCGCGAAAGTGTGGATAGATCTCTTGAGCGCTATATGATTGACCTTAATATCAGATGCTGCAGTGATTTTTGGTTCAACACTCATTTTAGTCATTATTGCCTCCTTGAATTCCAAGTAGAAGGCGCTGCTTTGAAACGAAACCGACATCCTTAGCATCATCGGTTATAACAACAGGATGCTCACTCCTTGCTGCTAAATCAATGAGATGATCGAGATTCACTGATACATCAGCTCGTGGTGCGCCAGTCAGATCTCCAATATTTTTGTCTAATGGCTCCATGATCGAGCCTGCTTTGATCAGCTTAAGCTTTGAAATACCCTGAACGAATTCACGGACATAATCATCGGCAGGATTTGTGACGATGTCTTCAGGCGTACCAATTTGAACGATAATACCGTCTTTCATTATTGCTATCCTGTGTCCGATCCGGATTGCCTCATCAAGGTCATGAGTTATAAAGAGAGTTGTCTTCTGCAATTGATTCACAAGTGCTTTAAACTGATTCTGCATTTGTAAACGGATGAGTGGATCGAGTGCAGAAAAGGGTTCATCCATCAGGAGTAACTCTGGGTCTGATGCAAGTGCGCGGGCAATGCCCACACGCTGTTGCATTCCACCGGACAATTCCTCAGGAAGACGGTCCTCATACCCAGTTAATTCCACAAGACTAAGCACGTGATCCGAAATAGCCCAGCGTTTAGATTTTGGTATCTTTTGAATTTTAAGCGGATAGGCGACATTATCACGAACAGAACGATGTGGCATTAGTGCCATATGCTGAAATACCATGCCAATCTTTTGTGCACGAACTTGACGCAACTCACGCTCACTCAGAAATTGGATATCTTGGCCCATTATTTCAATTTGGCCTGCTGTTGGCTCTATGAGGCGATTGATATGGCGTACTAGAGTGGATTTTCCTGAACCAGAAAGACCCATAATACAGAAGACTTCACCACGTGATACTTCGAATGAAGCTCCCTGAATGGCCACAACACAGCCAAAGCGATCTAGGACTTCGGACTTTCCAATTCCTTCAGATTTGACAGCAGCCATAGCATCGTCAGCTCTGACTCCAAAAATCTTCCAGACATCAGTAAGTTTGACGACTATCTTACTCATTAAGAGACCTTATCCAGAAATGTGAGACTGGACCGACCATGGTCAATCCAGTCATTAACTATTATTATATCAGTCTGCGAACAACCATTATTATATCAGTCTGCGAACCAACTCAAAACTCTGTCTTCATTGGCTTCAATCCATTCAGCAGCAAAGACTTCGACATTTTTCTTATTAACTGCAACTTCAAATGCCATTAAGGAAAGCGTGTCTGCATCAAGAGACATATTAGCTAACATTGCTGCAGCTTGAGGAAAGTCACTTTCCAGAGATTTTGCATAGAATACATGAAGTGTCGAAGCAGGCCAAGCAACATCAGCATTAGAATTTTCAAGCCAGTTAGGATCGTCTGTCGGCTGTATTATATTCCAACGTTCTGGATCATGTGGCGTTTCTTTCAACGTCGTTAGATCATGTAGGGCAAATATATAGTGTGGCCCATAACATTGACCAACCCAAGGCTCTCCCGCTTTAATAGCATTGGCAAGCTTTGCGTAGGCAATTGTCTCATCCATCTCTTCTAAGTCAAGAACCTGATCATACCCAATGCTCTTAGCCCGAATACGTTCGATAGTTGTAGACGCCCATCCAGCGGCTCCAATCCATATTTCACCCCTACCATCGCCGTTAGTATCAAACAATGCGGCAATGTCTGGATTCGTCAAATCTTCGATAGAAGAAATGCCATTTTCTTCAGCAAAACCAGTGGGTACACAAACTGAAGTGAAACCTTGAACTTTGTTGGAGTTCATCGCTACACTACCCTTCTCTGTTACGAAAGTATCGTGAAGATTTTGTTGGTTAGGCATCCAAACTTCAGGGTGGACATGCACAGAACCTTGATCCATTCCTTCAAAAAAAATCGGATTTGTTCCAGACTGAAGTTCGACATCAAGCCCAAGATTTTGTTCAATAGCTAGTTTTAAGATGTTTGCAGTAGCATTAGCAGTCGGCCAGTTGGGTACGCCAACAACAATATCCTCCGCCAAAGCGCAAGTCGCAGCCATTGCTAATGCAACCGCTCCCCCTAATGTGTTTCCAATTTTTTTCATAGTTCTTCCTCCTTGTTAATTTCTCGTAGTGGTGAAGGCTGCGGGCATGATTTCTTCATGGGTGATAATCCGCGTCCCTCTTTCTAAACCAATTGTTATCGAAGGCATTCGATCTACGATAAGTTTACTAATAGTTCTATATTATAGAACTATGTTTCCACAAATTAACTATCGGAAACAAGAGCTATAATGTCAAGCCTCTAAAGAACGCAGGGCCTCTTCGTTCATTTCGATACCTAAACCCGGTCTTTGGGGCAGACTGGCGTAGCCGCCTGATATGGTAAAGTCGCAATCAGAGAAGCGTGCGCCTAACTCCATGTAATCATAAAATAATTCTGCGTATTTTGCGTTTGGCATAACGGCGCAGACGTGAAGCATCGCGAGGAATCCGACAGACGTACTGTTCCAATTATGAGGTGAGACTTGGACATCATAGGCATCGGCCATCGCACCGATTTCTAACATTGAAAGGATGCCACCCGCGCCTGCAATATCAGGGTTGAGGACATCTGCGCCGCGCATTTTAAGGACATCGCGGCAATGGTGAATGCTCGATTGCCGCTCGCCCGTTGTCAGTCTGGTTCTGATGTGGGTTCGAAATTCTGTAAGGGCGTCGAGGTTATTACCTGTAACAGGTTCTTCGATCCAATACGGATCGTAGGGCTCAAAAAGCCGCGCTGCCTTGAGGGCGAGATTTAGGTCTGATGGAACAGCAAAATCCAACATAAGGTCAACATCCGGCCCGATCGCTTCGCGCGTCAATCGCACGCAGGCCTCGGCCTCTGCCAAGGTCGCGCGTCGCAAGGGATAAATTTTTACTGCGCGATACCCTTGCGAGCAAAACATCCTGCAACGCGTCGCAACGGCCTTGGCGGATTGAACGGGGTTGTCCCAGGCGTTCGCATAGACTGGTATCCTGTCGGCAATTGCACCGCCCAGTAGCGCATGTACCGGCTGGTTCAATGATTTCCCAAGCAGATCCCAAAGCGCGATTTCAATGGCGCTCACCGCGGCGGTGTAGTCAATACCGACGTGTTTGGTCTCCATCGGTTTTGCAATTTCATTCAAGAACCGGCGCGGTGATGCGTTGGACATCTGGGCCAAAGCCCCGCAAAGTGTATCAATGATTTCGTGGCATGCGCGCTGACGATGCTGAAGGGCATAGGCTTCTCCCCAGCCACTCAGTCCAGATTCTGTCTCAAGTTTCACGAATACGGTCGTATGTCCCATCGACCAACCGTCTGAACTTGGCACGGCTTTGACCAGAAAAATACTATGTCTCGAGATTTTCATTATCGTTCCTTTTCAAATTCATTTGCCTTGGTATTCAGATTTATTAGATGTTTGTTCCCATGCGCGATCAGAACCCATGCAAGGTTTTTGTCTCCAGATAATCCTCCAGCCCCATCCGCCCACCTTCGCGACTGTTGCCGGAATGTTTGTAGCCGCCAAAAGGCGACCCATAGGCCATTCCGGCGCCATTGAGATGGATCGCACCTGCCTGCAGTTGACGCGACACACGCTTTGCACGATCCATGTCACCAGTTTGAATATAGGCGGCCAGACCGTAAGGCGTGTCATTTGCAATTTCGATTGCCTCGCCCTCATCTTCGAAGGGAATAATGACCAGGACAGGCCCGAAAATCTCTTCGCGCGCAATCCGCATATCGTTTGAAACATCCGCGAAGATGGTTGGTTTGGCGAACCAGCCCGTCGGGTGATCCTGCGGTTTACCGGGCCCTCCGGCAAGTAGGGTTGCCCCTTCCTGGATGCCAACTTCGATCATCTCTTGCACGCGGTCAAATTGCACTTTGTCGAAGAGCGGGCCGATGTGATCGCCTTCTTCCGCCGGATTGCCAACCTCAACTGCAGCCGCTGTCCGCTTGGCGATTTCCAGCACTTGGTCGTAACAGTTACGTTCCACAAGTAAGCGTGTGGCCGCATCACATGACTGACCTGTATTAAACATGGTTTTCGCCACCGATGTGGCCACTCGTTCCTCAAGATCACAATCTGCGAAGACGAGGTTGGGTGATTTACCCCCCAATTCGAGAGTGACCCTTTTGACCATGGGTGCGGCGTCGTGGGAGACAGCGATGCCAGCATTTGTCGACCCGGTGAATGAAATCATGCGAATGTCAGGGTGCCGCGACAATGCGGCACCAACGGCTGTGCCGGTGCCATTGACGAGATTGAAGACGCCCGGCGGACAACCAGCCTCATCTAGGATTTCCGCATAAACCATGGCCGAAATCGGCGTATGTTCGCTTGGCTTAAGAACGCAGGCACATCCAGTCGCCAGTGCCGGTAGGACCTTCAACGCGATCTGGTTGATTGGCCAGTTCCACGGCGTGATCAGTCCGCAAACCCCGATTGGTTCACGGACCGACGTATCGCCGTTGCTCAGCTCCAACCGCTCTTCCAGTGCTTCGAGTGCTTCGATAAAGCCGTCAAGATGCCCGAGCCCCGCATCAGCCTGTGCCGAACGCGCCATTGAGATCGGAGCTCCCATCTCAATGCGCATCGCTTGTGCCAAATCCTCTAGTCGTTTTTCGGTGATGGCTTTCACAGCAATGAGCAATGAAAGACGATCATCCTTGCTTGTTTGCGCATAGGATTGAAACGCTTCGTTGGCAGCCGTGACGGCCCTGTTCACGTCGTCCCTGTTGCCAAGCGACACGGTTCCCACCTGTTCCTCTGTCGCGGGATTCAGGACGGGCATTTGATTCGCCGATATCGGATTGACCCAACGCCCTCTGATATAGAATTTGCCCAAGTTGGTAAGGTCGGGAGCGTGCATGTTACATTCCTTAAAAGTTAGATCTTAGTAACAGCGAAAATGCTGTTTCAAATAATGCGGCAAGCTTGCAATGCCATGTGTTTCTGAATGGACGCAGTGCGTAACGTTCTTCTTAGCCATGCTACGGCCCCACGAAGATCTGATTAGGTGTATTTTCCATGAAGTGGAATTTTGCATTGAAAGGCTTTAGTTGCGGCTTGCCCAAGATAAAATCTGCAGCCCGTGCCGCGATCATCTGGATGGGTGCGTTCAGGTTTGCGCTGGTGATCCGTGGCATTACAGACGCGTCGACAACGCGCAGCCCCGTTATCCCATGCACCTGCATTTCTTCGTCCACCACGGCATCGGCGTCCGTGCCCATCCGACAGCTACACGACGGATGATAATCCGTCGTTACGTTGGTCTTGATGTACTTGAGGATGTCAGCATCCGTCGTGACATCGGGGCCGGGATAGATTTCGGGGCCTCGATAAGGATCAAACGCTTTCTGGGCGATGATTTCGCGCGTTCTGCGAATGCCTTGGACAAACCTTTGCCGATCATCTTCGGTCTCTAGGTAATTGAAGAACAGTTTTGGTTTGTCGGCCGGATTCGCAGAGCGTAATTCGATATGGCCAACGCTGGTTGGGCGGGATTGATCGACATGAACCGAGAAAGCCTGATCGAGCGATATGCCGCCATTATCCAGAAAATTGAAACCAGCCGGACCGAACTGAATCTCGATATCTGGATAGTCCATCTTGTGGCTGCTTCGGATCAGGCCACCAGCTTCCCAAAATACGGACGCGGCATGTCCGCGCCGCGTGAGCAACCATTGGGCGCCAGCCAAGATCTGGTTCACGGGATGAAGTGCTCGGTGGATGGCCATGGGTTTGGTGCAGGCATATTTGACAATCACCGTCGGGTGCTCTTGCAAGTTTTGCCCAACGCCCGGCAAATCTAATTTAACCTCAATGCCGTGTTGGCGTAGGTGATCTGCCGGTCCAACACCCGACAACATCAACATCTGCGGCGAGTTGATCGCCCCGCCTGAAAGTATGATTTCGTGACTTGCTTTGACTCTATGGCGCTTTCCACGATGGATGTATTCGACTCCCGTCGCGCGGTCGCCTTCGATGGCAATTTTCTGCACCATAGCGTCTGTCACCAGAGCGCAGTTCTTGCGCCTCAGAGCTGGGCGCAGATGGGCAACAGCTGCACTGCAACGCCGACCATTTCGTGTGGTGCTGTCAAATCGGGCTAAGCCCTCGGGCCTGTATCCATTGAGGTCTTCTGAGTAGCCGTGATCAGATTGAGCGCCTGCATCCAGAAATGCATCAAACAGCGGTGTCTCAAGCCTGCCTTTGGTGGTATTGAGCGGCCCAGACTCGCCGCGCCAGTCATCCGCTCCGCGGTCACTGGTTTCACCCGCCTTAAAGTAGGGCAAGCAATGGGCATAGCTCCATTTTGGCAGATTGAAATCGGTCCCCCACCGATCATAATCATAGGGGTGGCCGCGCATGTAGACCATCGAATTTATCGACGAAGAGCCGCCAACGACCTTGCCACGCGACATTTCTATACTGCGATCGGAGGCTTCCGGTTCATTTTCGGTCATGTAGTTCCAATTGAGTTTTGGATCTTTGAAAACCTTGTAGACGGCCGCCGGAATATGGATCATCAGGTTGCGGTCCATTGGTCCGGCCTCAAGCACCAAGACAGAATGTTTGCCGTCCTCGCTCAGCCGATTTGCCAACACGCAGCCAGCCGATCCTGCGCCAACAATGATATAATCGTATGTTTCAGTCGCCATCTCGTTTCCTGTAATTTTCTTCTGAATTGGACAAGGCCGGTGTTCGGATCAGAACGTTCACCAAGGACGCTTTTGAATGCGCTTGGACGCTTCAGGTGTGCCATCGTGAAACGAACCAAACCACTTGTCCCAAGGCATCTCGGCGGAACCGTAGTTGCATTTGAAATGGCGGTGGTGAAGTTGGTGAAAGAAGTTGCCAAGATCGAACCGATTTCTCTCCTTCACTTCCAGACCTTCATAGCCTGAATGCTCGGCCATCGGGTTGAGTGACAGAAGATACAGATGAAACAGCATGTGCGCTGGATGAGTGTCTACAAAAACATGCAGAATTATACTGGAGAAATAGATCAAATGTTCAATCGGATGCATCGACAACCCGCTCCAGGGGCCGGTGATGATGTTCCGGTGGTGCACCGAATGAGCCATGTTATAGAGCGGCGGCCAATGGATCATCCTGTGGACCCAATAAAAATGCACAGACGACCATAAAGGAATGAGTACAAACAAGGCTAAAAACCACACCGGGTTCTGTGACCATTCCAGTGTCGGCATGAAACCATTTGCGAAAGCCAAGAAATAGAGAACTTCAAAGGCCGTCCAGATCGTCACACCGCTGGCCAGTGTCCAGAACATGTTGTCCAGCAGTTGGTTGTTAAAGGTAAACCTGCGGTTCTTTCCGTGTTCGGTCAGGTGGCGCTTTTCATAGCGCAGGCGCAAGCCTTGCCGTTTAAACGTATGAAAATAGAGGTGCATCACGGTGGCGACTACGATCGCTGAAATCAGATTTCGCAGGTAAATAAACAGGACCCAGCTCCAGGTCAGGGTCTTCATTTGCTCAACCGGTGGCATGAGCCAAATCCAGGTCGCGAATGCGAATGCGAGCCACAGAGTTCGTTCCGATGGCACAAGCCATGATTTGGCGAACCATGCGATGATCTTCACCGGCTTCGGAGGCCAGGAAAACACCGCTGAAACCTTCATCGGCAGTTCAGGATGATAGTTCCAGCTCGGATTGGCTTGTTGGTTTTGTGTGCTCTGAGAGCCGTCAATGTTATCCATTTCCCTGCCTCTTTTTTATTCAGTAGTTCCATATTGAGGAAATATATTTCCTTAATATAAGATTATGAAGGAAATACAACTCTTCTGTCAAGACGATTTCAGCCGTATCGGGAAGAAAAAATGCGGGTTAGTCGAAGACCCACCCAAGGTTTCTTGAAATTCGGCGGGCTGCAGCCTTCAGTTCATCGGCCCAATCAGTGACGTGGTGCGGCATCATGCGCTCGGTTACGCCCCAAATGCAAAGTGCTGCTAAAACCTCACCGTGATGGTCGTAAACCGGTGCTGCGATGGCTGATGTTTGCATAAATTCTTCTGCCTCAGCCACAGCCAGGCCGTCGCGGCGGACATCGCCCAATTGAGCCTCAAAGACTTTACGATCCGTAATCGTCTTCGGCGTGTGTTGTTCAAACGTAAGGGTGTTCAGAGCTTCGTTCCTCTGCTTTTCGCGCATGTAAGCGATCAAGACTTTGCCACCGGCTGTGCAATGAGCCGCAGCATATTCACCCATCTTTGCCGCATAAGGAACCTGATATGGGTGGATTGCGCTCAAGACGAGCGTGCGAGCACCATCCATGCCCATCAGGCAGACGTTGTGGCCGCAGCTTTCGCACAGTTTTTCTAGCTCGTTTGCGGACTGGCGTTGAAGGTCGCTATTTATCCAAGACTGCCTTGCCCACCCCCTCAAACGCTGGCCAAGGGCATAAGTCTTGTTGTGTTCATCAAACTCGACCAAACCTTCATTATGTAGGATCGAAAGAAGGCGATGTGT
This sequence comes from Paracoccaceae bacterium, assembly GCA_023955215.1. Lineage (GTDB taxonomy): Bacteria > Pseudomonadota > Alphaproteobacteria > Rhodobacterales > Rhodobacteraceae > Ascidiaceihabitans. The sequence continues at coordinate 609 of JAGSGK010000075.1, read as the reverse complement.
GGAGCTCTTGGCAAAACCTGTTGCTGTGAGAACTTCGCTGTAACTCATTGCTTGGCCGCTGGATGCAAGAATATCTACAATGGCTAGAGATCTTGTGACAATGGAGCTTGTGTTCTTTGGTGACATTTCACGCTCTTTCAGTGGATCGGTTTGGGCGTTTCAATTTTGCTTCTATAGTTTGTAGTATTCGCGTAGTTGTGGGACGTTAAAATTTCACATTAGCGTATCTCTCAAAGCTACGTAAGGGGTCTTTTTATGGCATTTTCAGACAAACATGACCCTCCATTGGTTGGTGCCTAGTTTTTATTTTGTTAATTGGATGGTTAGTTCAAAATACTAGAAATTGGCAGGGTGCTTTCTAAGCTAAAACTTAATATATTTATATATATGTTTTTCAGGCATTATCAGACAAACTTGACGTTGCATTGGTTGGTACCTAACTTTTATGAATGACAGCAGAAAATCCATTTAATTACTTCAAGACTTCGCCAATTTTCAAAACTTGATGCTTGATCTACTCAGTCAGCCGGCACCGCTTAGAGCCCACTTTGACCGATACTGCGTGATGAACCGAAGGCGGCTTTGCACAGTTAATGATCTTTGTGAAGT
>JAGSGK010000290.1 GCA_023955215.1 Paracoccaceae bacterium | reverse complement strand
GAACGCCACGGGTCGCCACCCGTGGCGACCATCCCATCTGCATTTCATTGTCAAGGCCGACGGCTTCCGCACACTTGTGACCGAGGTTTTTCCGGACGACGACCCCTATCTGGATCAGGATACTGTTTTTGGGGTACGTGACGATCTGGTAATGGCCTACCAGAAAATGCCGGCTGGCAGCTTTCCGGACGGTTTTACTTTGTCGGGCAGCGTAGACGGGCCTTACCTGCGGGTCGATTTTGACCTGACTCTAGTCCATGACTAGGCCTCAGCCGAGCTCAGCCTCACCAAGCAATCCAACCAAAAACGCCCCTGTTTTCCGATAGTGGTTCAAAAGCTGCTCTGACGCCAGATCGGCATCACCGGAAATAGCCGCGTTCATGATGCCCTCATGTTCTTTTGATACATCACGCCGTTTGTAATTCAGCGCGCTCCCCGCGAGATAGCGATAGCGGATATTCAAATCATAAAGCTGAGAGCAAAACTTGAGTAGGATTGGTGCATCGCAGCTTGCCAAAAGAGCCATGTGGAAGGCCTTGTGCAAATCCTCGAAAGCCTCATCGCCGGTTTTGTGCGCTCGTATCATGCGGTGATGGCTCAGCACCACGCTCTCTTCCCACTCTAGGGTCTGTCCGGCAATGCTTTGGCGCAAAGCCATGTCCTCTAACTCGCAGCGCAGTGCAAGTATTTCCTCGAAGTTGTTTCTGCTGGTTGGTGAGGCACGAAACCCGCGTTGATCGATCCGCTCAACAAGGTTGTCCGACGTCAGCAGGCTCAGGGCCTCCCGTATCGGAGAGGCCCCGGTGGCCAGCTTTTTTCGCAGCCCCTCAATCTTGAGTTTTTCACCTGGCAACAACTCTCCGACAACGATCATTCGTCGCAAAGCCAAATAAGTTCTATGTGTCGCCGAAGTTTCTGGAGCTGGCTGGAAAGGGTTCGGATTCATTCGCCAATAATACCGATTTCTTAAGAAAAATCAAATGGTTCTGGTAACTTTTGGGGATGAATTCAGGTTTTCGGATGCATCTGTGTGGCGCGCGGCATGAGTTTGGGCGCAATCATCCATCGTCTTAAGGATGAGTTTCACGGTTTGCAAAAGCGCTGGGCGAGCGAGGGAATTCAACATCAACCGTTTTCGCATTGTGCGCTGGGGGACCCACGTCGTGTCGGGTAGTATGTCCAAAGTGGCAAAACCAAATGCTGAAGAACATATCTGCGGCAGCTGTTTCAGGTTTACCATCAGTGTGCAGTCACTTCAGCGGGCGTTCTTACGCCTAGTACCTTCTTCGACGCAGATACTGTCGGCAGTTTTTATCGACATACCTCTCGGGGCATCGGTTGCCTGATCCCAGAGGACCTCTTTCGGTCTATAAAGCTGGCATGTCACAACGCCTTGAGATGTAGACACCTGAACCGGTGTGCTTTCGTAATCAGCAAGATCAATGCAGCCGGTGCAAAGGGTTGCTACCGCGAGCGAGGCGACAAGTTTAAATGTGTGCTTTGACTTATGGTTTTCCATGGGGGCTTCATCAACTCCAGAATACTTGGTCATAGAAGAATCGATTTAACACTCTACTAAAAGGGAAATCTTTGGTGTTTGATCTGCTGCCGGTCTCGCGGCAACCGAAATAAGGTGCTTATGAGATTGGAGAGCAGCGATGACGAGAATAATTTGCAGCCGAGAGTGAAACCGCAAACCAAACCGATCGGGTGAACCAGGTAAAGAGGTGGTCCTGCTTTTTTGACCATTTTGCAGCCTAGTTAAGGTGGAACAGGGTTTCATTTGGGCTGCCAACTTCTCTGTATTAATTCCGTTTCATATGCTTGGAGCTGTGACTGAATCTGGTGTTTTGGGAATATGAAGGTTGGCGGCGTATCTGGTTGGTTTGTTTGCGTTATCGAATGAAGACCATTCAATCAGTCGGTAGTGGGAAGATTGACCCAATAGTCGATCAGGTTAGAATTTGGAATATTTTGATGTGACAGCATCGATTGCGCGGCTTGTCACTGCCTTAATAGGAAACAGTGAGTTTCACATACTGGCGTTTATCTTGCCCCATTTTTGACACAAACTGCAGGTCGCGGCTATGTAGTGGAGGCCTGTACTTATTATGAATGTTGACTATTTCTCAATTGCGCGCGCTGGCCGGTTGATCGCTCTGGATTCACTTGACCGACGCCAGCCTGAGCTTCCAGGTTTTTTCACGCCCGCGGCATCGCTTGATGCGGCAAATGCCGGTTTAGCGGCCCAGCTAGACACAAATGGTGGAATGGTGGTCGAGCCTGCCTGATCCCGGTCGATCTCTTCTCAGCTAAATGTAAGCTGGGCGAAACCCGCCCCGCTACTGGTCGTGCGCTGCAGACAGCCAAAAGGGCGTGCATGCTGCGCATCACGCCCCCTGCCAGCGCGTCAAAGTGCGCGCTTTTTGTCAGTCTTACAGGCTATCCTGGACGTCCTGCGCGCCATCGGCGATTGCGTCACCGGCTTTTCCAATGTCACGACCCGCGCCTTTTGCGGTCTCACAGGCAGTCAGGGCAAGCAGTACAATACAAAGCGATGCGATACGGGTCATGATACTCTCCGGTTTTTTTGTTTTCGAGATTTGTGTAGACGATATCGCGCAGCCGGTGCAAGGCAGTTCACCGGTCTGTGGAAGGCCATTGCCCGTGTGGGCTGGTGGACATTACCGCTGTCCCACCTTCAAGAGGCTATGATCCCTTTGCAACTGCAGCATCTTAAGGTTGATTGACGTCAGTTGACGATATTTATTTTTCCCCCTGCAACCCCTAAGAAACGTATCAGTTAATTCGACTTATCCACAGAGAATTCCACAATATAATCAGGATGTTATCCCCAGAAATATTTCATGCTGCAGTGCATTTCACTTGCGGGAATCGAATCTGTTTGTGAATGTCTCCTTACTGCAAAGGTTCTTCGGGATCAGCGCAGGACGCAAAAGCCACTTAAGATGCTGGCGCGGAACAGGTCGGATCTTCGGAAACGGAATGTTCAGCAAGAGTATCAAGATCGTTGTTTGGATCAAAAAGGTTCCTCGGAACTGGATTGAAAAGATTGGCATCTTTGGGGGGACGGCGGGTTGCGCCGGGTCTTCGGATCAGGGGCAGCAGCGAAGGTTCTTGGGGGATCAGAGCAAGAAGAGACGGATCTTATGACCCGGATCGTTTTGCAAAGGAAACCAGAGATATGATCAGATCGAGGCGGTTCTTCGGAGTCACATCGTTCAGGACATTGTCTTGAGGGCCCAAGCAAGCCACAACAAATCTTCGGATATGTGGTGGTCGCAGAGGTTCTTCGGAACCCGAGCAACTGGTCTGTGAAGCCTTTTGGGGGGGATCAGTTCAGGAAGGCGTCAGGGCGTGTCCCTTGTGGGCACGATGCGAGGACCGCGTCTGAGCACCTGGCGCCTTTTCCTATTTCGCACACAATACTGTGTTT
>JAGSGK010000216.1 GCA_023955215.1 Paracoccaceae bacterium | reverse complement strand
TGGGAATTGAGTAGCGCAGCACAGAACACATCAGGGTAGTGATGTTTGATCCAGCTCGACACATAGACCAAATGGGCAAAGCTGGCGGCATGGCTTTCGGGGAAGCCATAGTCACCAAACCCTTTGATCTGATTGAAACAGCGATGGGCAAATTCAGCGTCATACCCACGCCCGATCATACGCCCCACCATTTTGTCCTCGAGCATACCAATGGTCCCCTTGGACCGGAAGGTCGCCATGGCTTTGCGCAACTCATTTGCCTCAGCGGTTGAGAACTCTGCCGCGACCATTGCGATCTTCATTGCCTGTTCCTGAAAGATAGGCACGCCCATGGTTCGACTTAGAATGTTCTTCAACTCATCTTGATCATATTCGGGGCCCGGTGACGGGTATTCTTCGGGCTCAAGTCCGTTGCGGCGGCGCAAAAATGGATGCACCATATCCCCTTGGATCGGGCCGGGGCGCACGATTGCCACCTGGATCACCAAATCATAAAACTCGCGTGGTTGTAGGCGCGGCAACATGTTGATCTGCGCACGGCTTTCGACCTGAAACACACCAACGCTGTCGCCCTTGCACAGCATCTCATACACCGCATCATCGTGTTTGATACTGGCCAGATCATAGCGTTTTCCATAGTGCGCATCGATCATGTCAAAGGCCTTGCGAATACAGGTCAGCATCCCCAGCGCCAGCACATCAATCTTTAAGATGCGCAGTTCTTCGATGTCGTTTTTATCCCACTCGATGAAGCTGCGATCCTTCATTGCACCGTTCCCGATAGGTACCGTTTGGGTCAGAGGCGTTTCGGTCAAAATAAACCCACCCACATGCTGTGAGAGATGGCGTGGCATACCAATCAATTGTTCAGCCAATTTGATCGTACGCGCCATCAAGGGATCATTCAGATCAAGACCAGCCTCGGTCGCCTCTTTTGCCCCGATTTCACGCCCACCACTGCCCCAAATCGTTTTGGCCAGTGCTGATGTAATATCCTCAGACAGGCCCATCACTTTGCCCACTTCACGGATCGCCATGCGCGGACGATAGTGGATGACGGTGGCACACAGGCCCGCATGTTCGCGCCCGTATTGGCCATAGATATGTTGGATAACCTCTTCGCGCCGTTCATGTTCAAAATCGACGTCGATGTCTGGTGGTTCTTTGCGTTCTTCGCTGATGAAGCGCTCAAACAGCAGATCGTTCTTATCAGGATCAACCGCTGTGATGCCCAGTACATAACACACAGCCGAGTTGGCAGCAGACCCCCGTCCCTGACAAAGGATAGGGGTTTCAACGCCATAGCGCGCATATTGGATCACGTCGTAGATCGTAAGAAAATACTGTGCAATATCCAGTTTTTCGATCATCGCCAGTTCTTTGTTCAGCCCCTTCAGAACCTTGTCCGGAACCCCGTCAGGATAGCGCCACGCCGCCCCTTTGAAAGTAAGGTCCGTCAAGTATTCTTGGGGTGTGCAATCATCAGGTAGGTTCTTTTGTGGATACTCGTAGGACAGCTCACGCAGGTCAAATTTGCAGGCGTCTGCGACACCTCGTGTGGCGTGGATTGCATGGGGCCAATCCTTGAACAAGTCGATCATTTGGGCTGGAGACTTAAGGTAACGCTCTGCATTCGCTTCAACCCAAAACCCCGCCTTTGCAATTGTTGTCTTGTGCAAAATACAGGTCAACACATCCTGCAACGGCCGCCGTTCTGGAACGTGGTAATGCACGTCATTGGTGGCGAGAATCCGCAAGCCGTGGGACTGTGCCAGCCGATCCAAACTGTTGATGCGGGCACGATCATCCCCCCGATACAAGTAACTCACTGCGATGTGGTGCAAGGTTGGCAAGGCCCGTGTCAGACGTCGTAAACCACGGGCGAATTCGGCCACATCTTCTTGTGGCAGTGCAATCAACTGCACCCCATCAGTGTGGATGGAAAGATCATCCAAGGTCAGATCGCATACCCCTTTGGTTTGCCATTCGCCTTCGACGCCACGCATCTTCCCCTTGGACAACAGACTGCACAAACGCCCATAAGCGGCGCGGTCTTTGGGATAGGCCAGAAACTCCTCTCCCGTGATCAGTTTCAAACGGCATCCGATAATTGGCTCCAAACACGCCTTGCGCGCGGCGGCATGCAACCGGACAATTCCAGCCATTGTATTAAGGTCTGCAATCCCCAAAGCGTGGTAACCAAGCTGTGACGCAGTGCGGGACAAATCCACGGCATCGGATGCCCCATGCAGAAACGAAAAGCATGAGGTCACACCCAATTCAACAAAGGCGGTTGGTGGGTTGGGGCGAAAGTCATCACCGGTCAATTGGCGCGGGGGATGGGCGTGATCGTTTTCCGGCATCAGGCAAACATCCCGTGCACGAACCAACGCGGATCACCGCCCCGCCCATCCTCATGCAACCCCTCGCGGTAAAGCCACAATCGCTGGCCCGCCTGATCCTCGATCTTGAAATAATCACGCAGTCGCGTGTTTGGGCGGTCCCGCCACCATTCAGGCGCAATACGTTCAGGTCCTGCATAGCGCGTCACACGACGTGTCTGTTTGCGCCACATAAATTGCGCTGGTGGACCTTCGGGCACAGCATACAAAACCCGCACTTCTTCAGCCGGATCCAACAGGCGTATTGGACGTTCTTTGATCGTGGCGACCGCATCGCTATGTGTGGTGATCAATGGGTTCACCCAATGCTCTGCCCGTTCGGGAATGTGGCTGGCCTTCAACACAGGGCGTTTTACGGCAGCCATTCCAAAACGCACCACCAGACGGTCGATCAACTGGGTCAGCTCCACCTCGTCTTCACCTGCTCCGTCAAGGCGGTGTTGAACGATCTGTAACGGCTCAATCAACACCGCTTCGAGTGTGATTAAATCAAAACCAAAGCCGGGATTTATCTTATCCAACTTATCATCGAACAAACTGCGCAGGTGCTTTGCATCGCGACTGGGCGCGGCAGTGGCTGCGGTTAGTGTGCTGACTTCACCATCCGTTCGGTACACGGTCAATGACAGACGGCGGCATCCTTTACCCTCTGCTATCAACTGCGCACACAACGATGCGCACAGATCAGGCAAGTAAGCCGTTGGGTCTTGGATCGGTTCGGGCAATCGCACTTGGGCGATGATCCATGGACGTTCCTCAACGCTCGCCACAGGTTCCGCCAAGCGGCCCATTGCCTGATCAAGGCGCAGCATTGGATTGCGCTCTAACGCATGGCGCGCAAAGCGGCGGGCCATGGACAGCCGTGGCACATCAGCCAAAGCCCCGATAGTTTTCAAACCAAGGCGGCGCAGCAATAAAAGCGTGGCACCGTCCAAGCGCAAGGCCGCCGCCGATAAGGGCGCAAGGGTCTCTGCGATCTGTTCATAATGACAAATTGCACGCACGGTTCCGTACCGTGCTAAGGCCCAAGCAGCTCCCCATGTTGGGGCAATCGCCAACTGCGGGGTCAAGCCAGAAACCGCAAGTCGTGCTTCCATTTCAGCTAACATTGCAACCTCGCCCCCCGCTAGATGGTCGGCCCCTGTTGTGTCTAGGATCAAACCATTTTCACCGTCTGTCACAGTCCAAGGACACCAACGTCGTGCCCAAAGCGATAGGCGGTTTAGCGCGACACGATCCCCAGCAATATCGGCATAATCAACACGCAACTCTGGGCAAATCGCGCGCATATCAACAATACGTGCACCGCTGGCGATCCCGGCCAAACGGGCCGCACGATTGGTGGCATAAATTACCTGTCCATGCGCGCCTTCATGAACCAACACCACAGGCACATCAGAGGGCGGCCGCGCGCCTGCGCGTTCCATCACCCTCTCCCACCGCTCCATCGCGAAGTGCGGCAGAAAGATCGATACGATCCGACGATCGATCATATTGTGCAACCCACGTGCCAGCAGAACCGCTGCGCGAGCGAAATAATTCGGCTTTCCAACGTGGATCCCCCGGTGCTTGCGCATCGTCTGGATGTAGGGCTGAGGGCAGTGATGAAATGCGCCACCGTTCGCGGGCCGCGCTGAGGTCTGCACTGGCGCTGCGTCGCAGCAGCCAACAAGGTGTTCCAGCCGCTTCTGATCGCAGTGCCAATCGTTTGGTGGCTGTGAAATTCAACGCTTTGGGATCGCCCCAAAGTTCGCCGACGACACAGGCAAGGGTCTTGCACCGTAGCCCCTCTTCCATCGCCCCCAACACATCTAGTGGGCGGCTGACTGTGACCCGAATGATAGGACGCGTGGCCCCGATCCCCGGCAAATAGGGACGCCCCGATTCCTTTTGCGACAGATAGTCCTGCACCCACAAAACCGGTGCCACACGATCCTGCAATCCGGCCAATACAAATCCCACAACCCCTGCATCTGTAGCATTCGTCACAAAGGCTTCGGACAAGACCGGCTTTTGCTGCACAGATGAATTTGCAGGGCGTGAGATACGCTTTTTGAGAATAAGACCAGACATACACGTAGTAGAGAATCCCAATTAATGTTCACTCTTTGTTCTACTTTAAGATTCGGGTGTTTGCCAAGAGGCCAGAGTCTCTTTTCATTTGGTGGGGGTGTTAACCCCGCACCAAAGTCATTGTTGCATCATAAGGCCCCATGGGTGAAACAGTTGCTTTGATAAGATGCCCAAGCACGTCGATTTCGCACGTTGTCCCTACCTGCACCATGTCCGGATCAACAAAGGCATAGGCCAGATTTTGCCCAACGCGATAGCCCCATCCACCAGAGGTCACAGTACCAACAACAGCGCCCTCAACCATCACCGAAGCCCCGCCATGTGCCGGTGCCACCGTGCTATCAAGCGTCAGGGTAACAAGCTGTTTGCGCGGCCCCTCAGCGTGCTGCTCCATCAAGGCTTCTTTGCCAACGAAATCGGCCTTATCCATCTGCACAAACCGATCCAAGCCAGTTTCGAATGGATTGAATTCTGTCAGAATATCAGCCTTCCAATGCAGGTACCCTTTTTCAAGGCGCATAGATTCAACAGCCAACGCACCGAACAGTTTCAACCCATGTGCATTGCCAGCATCACGCAGCGCAAGGTAGGCGGCATAGAGGGAAGCATTTGGAATATGAATTTCATAGGCCAACTCCCCTGAGAAACTAACGCCCATCACGGTAGCCGGTGAAAATCCGATGAAACATTCACGCACAGACAGCCAAGGAAAACCCTCCTTGGACCAATCATCACGGCTGACGGCACTTAGGACATCACGCGCTTTCGGACCTGCGAGAACAAGGATGGTTTGGTCATTGGTCAGCGATTTGATTTGCACATCTTCATCAGCGCCCAAATTCTTTATCAACCAGTCCATGTCATGGGATTCCGATGCAGCCGCTGACCCATACCAGATACGATCAGGCCCACGATCAGATGCGGGAATATTCGCAATCGTTGCCTCGGATTTCAGCATGCCGTGTTCGTTCAACAGATAGGCCAAACCAACCTTGCCCGCCTTCTTTGGTAGACGCCCACAAATCATCCGATCAAGGAAGCTTTGTGCATCAGCCCCTGTAATCTCGTAGCGATTAAAACCATTAACCTCACACAGGCCAACGGCGTTTTGCACGGCCTCAACCTCGCCTTTGACCACGTCAAAGCTTTC
>JAGSGK010000292.1 GCA_023955215.1 Paracoccaceae bacterium | reverse complement strand
TTCAGCTCGCTCTGTCCTTGGCCCGCGCAATTTCCCAGCGCCAGCAACACGTTCAGAGCACCGCTCAAATTCGCAAATATTGATACAAACGAAATGGTGTCGTCTTCCCGTCATTCTAACTTAGCGGACAAACAACATGGGGGAGCCGGATTGTCAAACAAATGGCCCGAAAATAGCCCAAAAAAGAGGGCAAATGCCTCCTTTTTGGGCACACTGGTGTCATCCGTCACAACGGTGTATTCCTTTCTCAAGCAACAATTCTGGATCGATATGACCCAAGACAACTCCGCCGCCGCCATCACCAAGATCGGTGAACGTGTCCTAAACATCGAAGCTGATGCGATTTCGCAAATGGCCAAGGGTATGCCCGCAGACTTTGCAGCCGCAGCACAGCTTATCCTTGGGCTTGAGGGCCGTGTGATCGTTGCTGGCATCGGCAAATCAGGCCACATCGGGCGTAAAATCTCAGCCACCTTGGCATCCACAGGCACCCCATCTGATTTCTTGCACGCGTCAGAAGCAAGCCACCGCGATCTGGGCATGGTCACGCAGGGGGACGTTTGTATTCTTATCTCAAACTCTGGCGAAACGTCGGAACTGGGCGACCTTATTCGCTACACACGCAGGTTTTCGATTCCTTTGATCGGTATATCGTCCAACCCTGACAGCACATTGATGCAAGCCGCAGATTATTTGCTTACGCTACCCAAATTGCCAGAGGCCTGTGCCATTGGTATGGCCCCAACGACATCTACAACACTGACTTTGGCCTTGGGCGATGCACTGGCCGTTGCGGTGATGGAATTGCGTGGATTCGATTCCGAAGACTTCCTCAAATTCCACCCGGGTGGCAAACTTGGTGCACAACTCGCGCGGGTCTCTGACCTTATGCATGATGGCGACGCCCTACCCTTGGTCGGTGCCGACATGCCCATGAGCGACGTCTTGATCACGATGACCTCAAAGGGGTTCGGAATTGCAGCCACCACCCGCGAGGATGGTCGTCTGAACGGCGTCATCACAGATGGGGATTTACGGCGCAACATGGGGAACCTGATGGCGATGAAAGCTGGCGAAATCGCCAATCCATCCCCTGTAACAGTCACACCAGACCTATTTGCGGCCCAAGCGCTTGCGCTGCTCAATGATCGCAAAATCGGTGCCTTGATGGTTATCGATGATCAAGGAAAACCTGTGGGCGTTCTACAAATCCACGATCTACTGCGCGCAGGTGTCGCTTAACCGTTTTCGCGCAGCCACTGCATGATCGCTGGACGTACCGACATATCACCGCGATGGCGCGCATCAAAGATTACCTTACGCACCTCTTCCAAGTTGGAGCGACGCAACAGGTTTTTGACCGGACCAATAGAGGCAGGGCGCATCGACAGACGGCGCAGGCCAATTGCGGCCAAACACAGCGCTTCAACAGGACGACCAGCATCCTCACCACAGAATGAAACAGGGGTGTTGGTCTGATCACAGCGTTCAACGATTTGTTCCAAAAAGCTAAGGAAGCTGACGTTCAAAGTGTCATAGCGTTTGCGCACACGTTCATTTTCACGGTCCGCCGCAAAGAAGAACTGCTTCAGGTCGTTGCCACCAATCGAAATAAAATCGACTTCTTCAAAGAACTTGCGCGGTGCAAAACCAAGACTTGGGGTTTCAAGCATCGCACCAATTTTGATGCTTTCTGGTAAAACATGCCCCAACTTGGCTTCACGTGCCAAAGTACGGTCCACCTCTGCGCGGGCTTGCGTGTATTCTTCGTACTGGGCGACAAACGGGAACATCACCGTCAAAGGACGGCCATTCGCCGCGCGGATCAAAGCCTGCAACTGCATCCGCATGATACCCGGTTTATCCAGCGCCACACGAATGGCGCGCCATCCCAGTGCAGGATTGGGTTCATCGTTGGGCTTCATGTAAGGCAGTACCTTATCGGACCCGATATCAAGGGTACGAAACACGACCTCTTTGCCTGGTGCAGCATCCAGAACGCGGCCATAAAAGGCACTTAACTCAGAGCGTGTCGGCATACGTGAGCGGACCAAAAACTGAAGTTCGGTACGAAACAGGCCAACGCCTTCAGCACCGGAATGTTCAAGGGATGGCAGGTCAGCCATCAAGCCAGCGTTCATATGCATTTCGATCAGCGACCCACATTTGGTCATCGCTGGTTTGTCGCGGATCGACGCATAACGTTGCTGCGCCTCGGCCTCCATCGCGATTTTATCACGGAACGCTGAAACCACCGTTTCATCAGGGCGCAGGTGAACAATACCTTGTTCCCCGTCCAACATCACATGATCGCCGTTCAAGGCTTCGGTGGTGATGCGGTCCACATGCACAATCAATGGAATCGCCAACGCACGCGCAACAATAGCAGCGTGACTGCCCACAGATCCCTTTTCTAGGATGATACCCTTGAGGGAACGGCCATACTCCAACAGCTCAGCAGGGCCAATATTGCTGGCAACAAGGATCGGATCAGCTGGCATTTCAGCGCCAGTGTTCTGGCCCTGCCCTGTCAGAATCCGCAGCATACGATTGGATAGATCGTCCAAGTCACTCAGGCGTTCCCGCAAGTAACTGTCACTGACCTGCCCCATGCGTGCACGGGCAATGGATTGTTCTTTTTCAACAGCGGCTTCGGCACTCAGACCACGACCGATGTCTTCTTGCATTCGGCGCATCCAGCCCTTGGAATTGGCAAACATGCGGTAGGCTTCAAGCACTTGGCGCTGTTCGCCGTCTCCTGCCATTTCCATCATCTTATCCACGCCAACACGCAGCTCTTCAACGGCCTCTGACAGGCGCTCAAGCTCGCGGTGCGGATCATCCGCAATGGGGTTCGTCACAACAACGCGCGGTTCGTGCAGCCAGATATGGCCCTCGGCAACGCCTTCTTGGGCAACGGTGCCGCGCAACATGGACGGTTGTGAGTGACGGGCCAGCATGGCTGAACCTTCGCCCCCAACAAAGGCACCCAGCTCGGTCATTTCTGCCAAAACCATCGCCACAACTTCGAGCGCATAAATTTCGTCAGCGGTGTAAACGCGTGCGTCTTTGGATTGTACAACCAAAACGCCAAGGGATTCGCCCAAACGCTGAATGGGGACACCTAGGAATGAGGAAAAGCTCTCCTCTCCGGTCTCAGGCATGAACCGAAAGCCCGCTTGGTTTGGCGCATCAGGGGTGTTGATCACGCGACGGCGGCGTGCAACGCGCCCAACCAGACCTTCGCCCAATTTCAGGCGGGTTTGGTGAACCGCATCACGGTTCAAACCATCAGTCGCGCATAGCTCAAGCGTTTCGTCGTCAAGGAACAGATAGATCGAACACACATCGGTGCCGATGCTGCCTGCAATCAAAGTTGTGATC
>JAGSGK010000262.1 GCA_023955215.1 Paracoccaceae bacterium | reverse complement strand
TTGCCCACAAAACCTGATCGGTACGTCTCGAACACGTTGGCAACCATACAAAGAGCTCGCCAGAAATCGGATACCGCAGTTTCGTCATATGCTCTCGGCGCGGTATCTTCTGCAAACGGGGCGGTCGATTTGTTGTCATAGGGGACACCGATGATGTTTACGGAGATTCCCAAATCTTCAAGGCGCGAGAACAGTGCGTCATGAAAGCCAGCGACCGTCAGACCCGGAACGGAAAAAGAGCCCTGTCGCCCAGCATCCGAGCTGACGGTCACTTTGTGGTCAAGCATGTCGTACAATATATCAAAACCTCCGCCCGCATAGGGAATGCGCCCCGTCGTCAGGCCCCGCACATGCGGAAAGAGCGTCACGTGCCACCAGTGGTTAAGTTTCGGATGCGCCCTCATGCGAATCTTACCGATTATCTGAAGAAATAGATGCAGAGTATCTTTCGTTTCCACCCATTCGTTGTATGGAAGTGCCGGTAATGTGCTCATCTGTGCTGGTCTCCTCAAATTATTGTAGCAAACGCCATTGGATGGGAATTCACTATCGATCGCGAGTCAACTGAGATCGAATAGCATCAATTCCGCCTCACTCTTTGCGATGATTTCGCACTTGGATGTCGCGTCGAATTGTAAGCCATCGCCCGCCGACAGGCCATTACCCTCTATGTCGATCATCCCGTCGACCACCTGAAGAAATCCTGCGCGACCCGGGGGAAAATCCTTGTGAATCGCAGCCCCGTCATCAAGCCGCGCCATGTAGACGTTCGTGTCTGATCGTAGCAATGCGCGGCCTTCGTGCTCAACCGGGCCAGCCACTTGCACAAAGGTGTTTCGACGTGCATCAAGATCAACTTTGATCTGGAAATAGTTTGGATCGCCGCCCGTACGCTCGGGAACTATCCATATCTGTAGAAAATGAACCGGCTCCGTGTCTGAGGCGTTCATCTCGGAATGGACCATACCGGTTCCAGCATACATGTGCTGAAACTCGCCAGCCTTAATGACCGAGGCATGCCCTATCGAATCCACGTGCTTCAGCGCGCCGGAAATCACATAGGAAATAATATCCATCTCCTGATGCTCGTGCTTGCCGAAGCCCGCGCCGGGGATCACGACGTCTTCGTTAATGACGCGTAGTGCCCGCTGGCCCATGCGGGCAGGGTCATTGAATCCGCCGAAGGAGAATGTATGGTAACTGTCGAGCCAGCCTGTTTTGGTGCGGCCCCGCGTGGCTTTTTCATGAAGCAGCGCCATTAGCGTTTTTCCGGCAGTGGTATGAATTCATCCGTGTCACCCGGTGGCAGCTTGAAACGCCCATGATCCCAGTCACCTTCTGCCCAAGACTGCTTGGCCGCTTCGATTTTATCTTGCGAGGAGGCCACGAAGTTCCACCATATATAGCGCGGGCCGTTGAGCGTCTCGCCCCCCAGAAGCATGAGGCGCGTGCCATTCGGGCCGGCCGTCAGAGTGATCGCGTCGCCAGGACGGAACACCATCATCCGTCCAGCTTCAAAAGTGTCTCCGGCAATGCTCACCTCTCCGCCCACGACATAAGCCCCGCGATCCTCGTGATTGTCCGGCATTGGTAGCTTGGCGCCAGGGGCCAGAACCGCATCGGCGTAGAACATCTCGGAAAACGTGCTGACGGGCGCGCGTTCGCCCCAAGCGTTCCCAAGGATCAGGCGAACCTCCTTACCTTCACCAGTCATGAAGGGTAGTGCCTCCTTGTCATGATGTTCGAACGCGGCGCCCGTCTCTTCGGCGCTCTCGGGTAGTGCGACCCATGTCTGGATACCGAACAGAGCATTGCGTCCCTCGCGCGCGGCATCGCTGGTACGTTCGGAATGGGTGACACCGTGGCCGGCGACCATCCAGTTCACCTCTCCGGGATAGATCATCTGGTTGCTGCCCACGCTATCTCGGTGTTGGAACTCACCCTGATAAAGATAGGTGACGGTGCCGATCCCGATATGGGGGTGTGGGCGTACGTCAATTCCGCCGCCATCTATGAACTCAGCCGGCCCCATCTGGTCAAAAAAGATGAAGGGTCCGACCATCTGCCGCCTGGGCGCCGGCAACGCACGGCGGACCTCAAAGCCCCCAAGATCCCGCGCACGCGGCACGATCAGCGTTTCGATGGAGTCCATATCCTCCGCATTGGGACACTGCGGTTCAAGACTTGGGTTCCAGCTCATCTTCAGATCCTCTCCTTTGTCGCATATTCTCACGTGTTAGCGTATGTCGCTTGTGCGCGGCCCACAACCTAGGGGAAAAGCTCAATATGGCGCTGAAAGACCATCCGATGTGGCGGAAGCCACGTCACCACCACGACAATGGACAAATGCACCACCACGTCCATTGGACGGATCTTTTCTATGATCTCATCCACGTGGTGACGGTTTTCCTTCTGGGCAACTTTCTTTCGGACCACCTGGATCTGCAGGGTTTTATGGTATTTGTTGGGGCCTTCATCGCACTTTGGTATGCTTGGGGTGAGTTAAGCATCTTCAATTCGATCTACGTCAGCACCGATATCTGGCACCGTATCATTATGTCGATGATGATTTGCACTGTAATGTTTATGGCCGCCGCAATTCCCGCCATTGACGGGAAAGGCTGGGCATATTTCGCGATTGGCTTTGCTGCGAACCGTGCATTGATCGCGGCTCTCTACTTTCGGGCGCGTCGCACCAATGCGTCCAGTCATTCAATGTGCTCCGAGCAAGCCCGCAATTTCTCGGTGTTCTCATTTATCTTTGCTGGTTCGGCACTTCTTCCCGCACCCTATGCGTATTGGGTCTTTGCGGCCGCAATGGTTGCGACACAAGCACTCTATATGATTCCAAAAATCAGCGTTTTGCGCTTTGATCGCTTCGTTCCAAGATCAGAACACATGGCGGAACGATTTGCCTTGTTGACGCTGATCGTTCTTGGCGAAGGTTTTTTCAAACTTGTCGTCACCCTTTCGGCAGAAGGAATTTACAAGGTACAGCCCGATGTCTTGGTCAATTTCGTTTTCGGTGGCGTTTCCATGTTCGTTATGTGCTGGATCTATTTCGATTTTGTCGGCAACGCGAAAGTCAAGGATTCGCGGCCATCGACCCTCGTGAAATGGTGGCTGGCGCATTTAGTTCTTATGCTGTGCGGCGTCATGGTGGGTGTCGCGCTGGCAGCAGAAGTCAAGATCGGATTCTGGGAGCCTTATCCCCTTGGGTATGCCGCGGTAGGCTGTTTTGGATTAGCAGGCTACATTGCGATGCTCTGGACGCTGCAACATGTAGTCGAGCATCGCGTAGCCTCCGACTTCGGCCGTTGGGATGTCCGACTGTTTGGCATACTGCTTGCCATCGGCTGTTTCTACATTGTTCCGCACGTTCCGTCGATTGTCGGCAACTTGATCTGGGGTATCGCGCTTTTCTCACAGATTGTTTGGCCCTTGATGCGAGGTTGGATGACATTTCGAAAGGACCCCGATTGAAAGGTTATTGGTATTTCAGGTCGATAGCTATTTCAATAAACCACGTTGGAATGACCGCATTCCGCCCTTGCTGCTTTTCGCGGCAAACGCAATTTGCATATAGCTACCATTGGGAAGGCGCGGCGAAAGCCCAGTTTGTCCGCAGCTCGGACACGCGGCCCCCAAAACCCACTCCGCTCTCAACCAACGACCGCTTTCTTGACTGCAACGCAACATCGGATTGAGGTCAGAATTCGCAACAGAATTGCTGCGTTAGCGAAAAGCACCCCGGCCAAGAGTCCGCTGTGGGCTTATTCTGCTGAAAAACTCGAAAAATCGGATTTCGAATATTTCTGCCAAAAGCACGCCCTTGCGAATACTCAGTGAAGATTGGCGCGAAAGGATTCAAAGAGACGCAACAGGGCTTGGAACCCCTCTTTTGCCGAACCCCTCGCCGAAGTATTATAGAAGCGCTGTGCGGGGAAATATTTTCGAATTTTGGCCAATATCGGAGTTTTTCAACGAAATAAACTCAAAGCCGTCATTCGCTGCACGTGCATCATCTCAGGTTTATTAGGTGTGGCATCCAGCAAGGAAAGGACTGCGAACCTTCGTAGCAACGCGAGAAATTCATGCCCGGACGTTGAAACCGGACCTTCATCAGAAGCGTTGTCGCATCTTCCTGGCTACGCATTGCCGACATTTGCGCGCTGGATAGCATTTCTGATGATCGACTACCGGTAACCTGCTGAGTGAAATGGCCAATGGATCTCAATACGGGACATTCACACAGGTCCCTTCAAATGTCTGCTGTTTGGATTCCAAATTTGCGATCAATGCCTTGCTGAGTTAACGGATTATAGGATCAAACTTAAATCTGCAGCTAACAACGATACATCATTTTCAAAGTCGGGCTTGCTGGGCCTGTC
>JAGSGK010000088.1 GCA_023955215.1 Paracoccaceae bacterium | reverse complement strand
CCTTTGGTCACGGATTTCAGGCGGTCGTAGAAGTCGAACACCACCTCGTTGAGTGGCAAGTCATAGACCGTCATCGCGCGTGAACCCGCATAGGTCAGGTCAATCTGCACGCCGCGCCGCTCTTGGCAGAGCTTCAGCACGTCGCCCAAGTATTCGTCCGGCACAAGGATTGTCGCCTTGATCCGAGGTTCTTCGATGTGGTCGACCAGCGTGAGGTCGGGCATGTCTGCAGGGTTGTGCAGTTCGATCATGGACCCGTCGCGTTGGTACACGTTGTAGACCACCGATGGGGCCGTCGTGATCAGGTCAATGTCATACTCGCGTTCGATCCGGTCACGGACCACTTCGAGGTGCAGCAATCCAAGGAAGCCACAGCGAAAGCCAAAGCCCAGCGCCGCGGATGTTTCCATCTCGTAGCTGAAGGAGGCGTCGTTGAGGGCCAGCTTTTCAATCGCGTCGCGCATGTCTTCAAACAGGGCGGTGTCCACGGGGAACAGGCCACAGAACACAACCGGTTGCGCAGGCTTAAAGCCGGGCAGCGCTTCGACGGTTTTATTGCTGTGCGTGATCGTGTCGCCGACCCGCGTGTCGCGGACCTGTTTGATGGATGCGGTTAGGAAGCCGATCTCACCTGGGCCCAGCGAGTCGATCATGTCCATCTGCGGGCGGAACACGCCAATGCGATCGACACTGTGGACGGTGCCGTTGGACAGGAATTTGACCTTGTCGCCCTTCTTTAGGCGGCCATCGATGATGCGGACCAAGACGATAACGCCGAGGTAGCTGTCATACCATGAATCCACCAACATCGCTTTAAGGTCTTTGTCCTCGTCGCCAATCGGCGCGGGCAGATCGTGGATGATGGATTCCAATGTCTCGTGGATACCAACACCTGTTTTGGCGGACACTTGGATCGCGTTCGTCGCTTCGATGCCAATCACGTCTTCGATCTGTTCAGCCACACGGGCGCAATCAGAGGCGGGAAGATCGATCTTGTTAAGGATCGGCACAATCTCGTGATCCGCATCCAAAGCGTGGTACACGTTGGCCAATGTCTGGGCCTCGACGCCTTGAGAGGAATCAACCACCAGCAAAGAGCCTTCAACCGCGCGCATGGAGCGGGAGACCTCATAGGCGAAATCGACGTGGCCGGGGGTGTCGATCAGGTTCAAAACGTAATCTTCGCCATTGTCCGCTTTATAGTCGATGCGGACTGTGTTGGCTTTGATGGTGATGCCACGCTCACGTTCGATGTCCATGGTGTCCAGAAGCTGGGCCTGCATGTCACGGTCTTTTACGGTACCGGTCTCTTGAATGAGCCGATCTGCGAGGGTCGATTTCCCATGGTCAATGTGCGCGACGATGGAGAAATTGCGGATATGTGAGAGTGGTGTCATGGTGAGGGTATTAGCGGGTTTTGAGGGTTGGTCAATGGTTGGATTGATGGCAAGCTAGCGTTCATTGGGTTTAGGGTATTTGTAATGGTTGATTTTTCGGATTTGACGCTGCCAAAGCTTGGATTCAGACGAAAGATGTAAAGGTCCGTTGCGCGATCTCCAGCCGTACCTCCCTGAGGATTCTGGCAAATTGCATTAATCTACCCGCACCCAGCTTTACCTATATTACACTCGCCAGCTTACAGGCAATTTTGACAGCGAGTTGCCGAAGTCAAATAACAGATCAATCATTCGTTTGGCGGGAATTCCACACATCAGCGATACCTAGAGTGGCCGCCATCCGAACCCTACTCGACGACGAAGGTAAGCAAGCTACCGAACATCTCGCTGCTGCAGGGTTGGCGGCGTTGTCAGGAACAGACTCCAATTCATCTGCCGACTCTGCAACTAATTCAATTTTTGCTGCATTTGCTGCCGCGGAAAAAACTGGTGGCGACGTCTATCTTGCATCCTTAGTTGCGGTACAAAAAGATCAAGAACTGATCGAAGATTATAACGAAGTACATGCTTCAGTGACCAAACTATTTTCGCAACCTTTATGGGCGGGGGTCACGCCTCCAGATCCCATTCAATCGCGTCATGACGCTCTGATTTTAGCATTTAAAGGCGACCCAATATGGTCGTTCTGGCGCGATTGGTACGAGGCCATGTGGAACGGCACCTTTGACGATTGGGAGCTTGCGTTTGAGGTGATCAAGATCGCGGATGAGGTTTGGGAGGGTGAGGACGCTGCACAGAAGGTTGCGGATGAGATTGAACGGATTAAGGCTGAACTAAGAAAGCCTGACGAGGAAATCACACTAGAACCCGTAGCACCTTCAAACGTCCACAAACTCTTTGAAACAGCACCTGTGGTTCAAGCCAGTATGGCGACCCTGTCAGAAACACTGACACTGCGCGTAGACGTATTTGATCGAATGTCGCGCGTGAATGAAGCTATCCCGTTCGTCGAAACATTCCGTGCTCTTCCTCAGACAGCCGCAAGGATTGCAGACATCCTCGCCAAAGGGCAGGAGCACGATGGCGCGTCTTCAGAATTAGCCATCGAGGTCGGCAAACTACGCGCCGAAGTCGAAAGGCTGAAAGTTGATCTAAAGGCAGCACTCGAGGAGATTGACGAGCTACACACAAAGCCGTGGTATAAGTCCTCGTCGATCTTATTCGCAGGCGTGACCATTCCAACTATCTTCAGTGCACTATTCCTGTTGTCTGGCGGCGACGATCGGCTCGAAGATCGCTGGAATAACGTTGGCGCAGACATCGAATTCTTGCGGGGGCAATTCTGGCCCAGTGAAGAAGATCAACATAGCGAGCCTATGCGACTTGAACTCCCAGACGAGTTTGAGGTCTGATTGGCGGGGTGAACCCCGCCCTACGGGGTTTGGGTCTTTGTCCGCCCGCTCATCACCTCATCGCGACCCTTTGTCATGGGTGATTGAAACAAACCCTAACTCACGTTACGATGGTCGTGAGCAAGGGTCCAACGTGGGACCACAGTATTGGGCATCAAGATGGGGCAAATCCCACAGTGTCCATTTGGTATGAGGCAAAACATGGTACGTATTTTCACAGCATTTTTCATCATGGCGTTTTTGGCGTCTTGTGGTGGGACCCGTTATTCCAGCAACAATGCGGCGGGTGCGCGTGCTTCTGCCTCCTCCCAAACCCTATATGCCTCTGGCCCAATCGCATCCGCCTGTCGCGCGGCAGGGCGCAAAGAAGCGTCGCGTGCCCGTTGTGGATGTGTTCAAGCGGTCGCCAATCGCAGCCTGTCCTCAAGCGAGCAACAGCGCGGTGTGCCGTTCTTTAGCAACCCGCAACGCGCACAAGACGTGCGTCAGTCTGACACTGCATCAAACGAGCGGTTCTGGAAAAAGTGGAAAGCATTTGGCACCCAAGCGGGCCGTATGTGCACCTAACCCTATTTGGGGATATGCGTTGGGTCGCCCCAGCGTTGTTGCAGTCGTTCAATAATCTGATCACGCGCTTGGCGATAGCTGGACAGTTTCGCCTCGCGTGTTTCGCCCAATCCCGTTGGGTCTAGGATCGGCCAGTATTCCACATCGATGTGATAGAACCGCGTCAGTTCCAGCGCCCGTCGTTGGCTGGCTGGTGACAATGCCAGCACCAGATCGAATGAGCTAAGGTCCTCGCCCCACTCTTCCATCTCGTCAAAGCTGCGCGAGCGGTGGCGTGACAGTTCCACATTCAGTTCTTGGCAGACCGCGATAGAGAACCCGTCGATTTCAAGGTCGTTCTTAACCCCGACCGATTGCACGTAGGTGTCTGTGCCATAGAACTGCTTCATGATCCCTTCGGCCATGGGAGAGCGCACTGCGTTATGATCGCAGCAAAACAGAACCGATTGTGGAAGCTGTTCGCTCATTTAGGCTCCGAAATGTAGGACGCAGATCAGGGTGAACAGACGGCGCGCCGTGTCGGTGTCGATCTCGGCCTTGCCCTCTAGTCGTTCTTGCAGGACGCGGCTGCCCTCGTTGTGGATACCGCGCCGCGCCATGTCGATGGTTTCGATCTGGCTGGGCGGCATGTTCTTGACCGCGTCGAAATAGCTTTCGCAAATCTGGAAGTAGTCTTTGACCACTTGGCGGAATGGCCCCAGTGAAAGGTGGAACTCTGCCGCCTTTTCTGCCGCTTCGGTTGTGACATCAAACACCAGACGCTTTTCACGAATGGACAGCCCAACGTGGTAGGGCCCTGCGGGCATTTCGCGACCATCGCGCGTTGGCAAGACAAAGGTGTTTTGCTCTAACAGGTCGAACATGGCGACTTTGCGCTCTTGCTCAATCTCCGGCGTGGGAGGGGGCAAGTTCGCGTCGTCTAGAACGATGTGGCTGATGCTGGACATTGGTGCTGGGTCCCGTTGGGTTTCTCACATGCTAGACCAGCCCCAGATCAAGGGCAACATCACTGGATGGGTCTAATCGTTCAGTTTGCGCAAACGTGCCGTTACGGAAAGGCCGTGCGCTTCAAGGCTCTCGGATTTCGCGAGGGCTTCGGCACCCGGGCCAATGGCGCGCAGGCTGGCGGGTGTCATCTGCGCCAACGTGGTCCGTTTCACAAAATCCATGACCGAGAGGCCAGAGGAGAAGCGCGCAGACCGCGCCGTTGGCAGCACGTGGTTTGGTCCGCCGATGTAGTCACCAATGGCTTCGGGCGTCCATTGACCCAAGAAGATCGCACCAGCGTGGGTGATGTTCTTGGACAAGGCGACCGGATCAGCGACGCACAGCTCAAGGTGCTCTGGCGCGATGCGATCCGACAGGGCCGCAGCGGTGGCCAGATCGGGCACGGTGATGATGGCCCCAAAGTCACGCCAGCTGGCACCCGCAATCGCGCGACGCTCAAGGGTTTCAAGACGTTTATCAACGGCATCAGCCACAGCCTGCCCAAAAGCGGCGTCCGTGGTGATCAAAAGCGATTGGGCGCTTTCGTCATGTTCTGCTTGGGACAATAGATCCAGCGCGATCCAGTCAGGATCGTTGTCGCCATCTGCAATCACCAAAATCTCGGAGGGGCCAGCGATCATATCAATGCCGACCTTACCAAAGACACGGCGTTTGGCGGCAGCGACGAATGCGTTGCCCGGGCCAGTGATCTTATCAACTGGGGCGATTGTGTCTGTGCCATAGGCAAGGGCCGCAATGGCTTGGGCACCACCGATGCGGTAAATCTCATCAACGCCAGCAAGTTTCGCAGCCAGCAATACGGCAGGGTTCAGGATGCCGTCGGGCGTAGGAACCGTAATCGCGAGACGCTGGACACCCGCCACTTTGGCAGGGATCGCGTTCATCAAAACGGAAGACGGATAGCTGGCCAATCCGCCCGGTACATAAAGACCAGCGGCAGACACCGGCGTCCAGCGCCAACCGAGGGTCGCGCCCGCCTCGTCCGTCCATTCCGCATCTTCGGGCATTTGGCGGCTGTGGTAGGCGGTGATGCGGGTCGCCGCGAGTTCGAGAGCCGCGCGGACATCTGGGGCGACTTGGGATGCGGCTTCTTCAACTTCGGCAGCGGTGACGCGCATGGTGTCTGGGGTTAGTTTTATACGGTCGAATTTTTCGGTCAATTCCAGCACGGCTTCGTCCCCGCGCGCGCGCACATCCGCAATGATACCCGCAACAATGGCGTCCACGTCAGGGCTGTCTTCGCGCTTGGCGTTCAGCAACGTGGTAAAGGCAGCTTCAAAGTCAGCAGCTTGGGCATCAAGAAATTGGGGCATCAGGTCTCTCCGATTGACTGATGCTCACTTAGCGCGATGGGGGTTGGGTCTCAAGTGGGGTTGGGGAATTGGGGGGAGATGGCTGCTTCGTGTCCAGAGTGATCCGTGTTGCGAGATAGCGAACTCTTCTTACGCAACCCTTGTGAGACCATCCCGTTCAGGTAGGTCTGTCGGTGTAAGAATTGTGTTTGCCAAACCGATAGCCTCAAGAGATTTGATAAACCAATAGCCGGGATCTAATTGCCCCTTCTCAATGCCTAGCTGTGCTGAGTGTGGGAATGCGTGGTGATTGGAGTGCCAGTTCTCTCCAAAGGTAACCAGCCCAAGACCCCGTAGATTAAACCCTTGTACAGGTAAGCCTTTGATAGTCCAACCTTGATGCCCAGTCTTATGCGCAAAATGCCCAACCAACCAATGACCATTCAGCGAAATTGCCACGCGCAAGCAAACCCCCCATAGTACAAATCCGATGCCGCCAAGTAAGAAGAGCGGCATAGCAACAGCAAGTTGTTGCACCATCCAGTGGCGCTCCATCCAGCAATATATAGGGTCTTTTGCGATCTCCGGTTCAATTTGAAAATGTGGCGGATTGTCGAGATCGAACCGACAATGCATCTGCCACCAAGCATCACGCCAAAAACCAGCAGCATGACTTGGGTGAGGGGGGCAGATTAACTGGCGTTGGTGCCAGTCCCTCATATCGTGGGCACGGATCATACCAAACGGCCCCGCCATTCCAACCAGAGTTCCCAGCCAGACCAGAGTGTATTCCAACCATTTAGGTGTCTGAAATGCTTTATGAATAAGAAGTCTGTGCATGCCAACGGAATGACCCGCACAAACTGTAATGACAGTTGTTCCAAGGAACACCATGAAACCGCTCAAACTCGGGGTGAATATGATTGCAGCGGTACCACCAGCGATCATGACGAACAACCAAATCGATTTCTGCGCGTCCCAGAAGATGGTGCCCTGCGCTGCGTTGGTTAAACTGTTGGGAAAAACTCGATCTGTTGCATGCAAGTGCATCTTGAATCTCCCAAAGACAATGAATACAATATTAGATATATAACTAATAAGTTAAAAGGTGAATTCATGTCAAGCCCTGACAAGGTATTCGAAGCATTAGCTTCAACAACCCGGCGTCGGATACTAGCTTATCTATCAGAAGGACCATTGACCGCTGGCGTGGTGGCCGAGCGTTTTGAAATGTCACAACCTGCTGTTTCCAAGCACCTTTCCATCCTAGAGGCGGCGAACTTAATCTGGAAAAAACGAGAGGGGCAGTTTGTAAAATACGGTATGCAGGCTGACAATCTCGGCGGAACTTTGGCAAAATTCATGCAAGAAGTTTGCCCTCCCAGCCGCGCATTAAAGGCTGAACGTCGTGTCGGAAAAGGCTCGGAATGAGCAGAGTATGTCATTTGCCGCAAATTTGATGATCTCAAGTGTATCGAGTGGACTATTGGCGTAAGTTAGCTAAATGAAGCGCTATCCGCTTAGCCGCCCATTCAACCCCCTCTACTCAGGATGCTTCGGTGCTTTCTTCGACGGTGCCACGTAAGGCCGCGTCACGTCTTTCAATGTCATCTCAATCGCCTCGACCCGCAGCCTAATTGCGCCGTCGCCGGCCAGTGTGAAGACGATGTCCCCTGCCCCGTCGTCCCCTGCCTCAAACGTGGCGGATAGCACGGATAGGATCATATCCGTCTCCGCCCGATCCACACCTTGGCTGGCCACAGACATCACATTGTCCACGACCAATATCGACTGCACACGTTCAGGGGCGGTTTGCCCGCGTGCGCCTTCTTCCCAACGAAAGCGGTTCAGCAGCAGGCCAAAGCGTCTTTGCTTGGCCTGCCATGTCATTTCGGTGATCGGAAAGATCGCGTCTTGGATCAGGGCCGAAAGAACCTGCAGTTCATCCGCGTCCTGTGCCCCAAGGTTCAGGGGCTTTTCGCGTCCGTCTTCAAACCGTGCATCGGTCATTCAGAAATCCGTTCGATTTGTGCGCCAACGGCTTGCAGTTTGCGCACCACTTTTTCGTAACCACGATCAAGGTGATATACGCGGCTCACTTTAGTTTCGCCTTCAGCCGCAAGGCCCGCAAGGATCAATGAGATGGACGCGCGAAGGTCCGTTGCCATGACTGGCGCGCCTTTGAGTTTGTTCACACCCGTTACAGTGGCCGTACCGCCAGCAACGTCGATGTTGGCCCCCATGCGCACCAATTCTGGGGCGTGCATAAAGCGGTTTTCAAAGATTTTCTCTTCCAACACAGAAGTGCCGTTGGCGGTGCACAGCACGGCCATCATTTGCGCCTGTAGGTCGGTTGGGAAACCCGGGAACGGTTCGGTTGTGATGTTGATCGCTTTGATCTCGTCCGTGCGACGTTTTACTTTTAGGCCCTTGTCGGTCTCAGTGACCTCGATCCCCGCCTCGTCCAGTTTTTCACAGAAGGCGGTCAGCAGGTCCATACGACCGCCCAAGCACTCGACCTCACCACCGCAGAACGCAGGGGCCAACATGTATGTGCCCAACTCGATCCGGTCGGTCACAACAGGGTGAGTTGCCCCGCCCAAACGATCGACACCTTGGATGGTGATTGTTGATGTGCCGTCGCCATCAATCTGTGCGCCCATTTTGCGCAGGCAGTCGGCCAGATCAACGATCTCAGGCTCGCGCGCGGCGTTGTTGATGACAGTCGTGCCTTTGGCCAAGGTCGCGGCCATCATGATGTTTTCGGTTGCGCCAACAGAGGCGAATGGGAAGTCGATGACTGCGCCCTTAAGGCGGCCACCTTGTGCCTTGGCGTGCAAGTAACCGTCGCGCAGTTCGATATCCGCACCCATCAGGGTCAGGCCATCGGTGTGAATATCCATTGGGCGGGCGCCAATTGCGCAGCCGCCGGGCAGTGACACTTCGGCAACGCCTTCGCGTGCCAGAAGCGGTCCAAGCACCAAATTGGAGGCGCGCATTTTGCGAACGATGTCATATTCGGCGCGTGTGTTGATTTCGCCGTGGCATGACATGGCCAGTGTTTTGCCGTCCTGCATCGTGGCCACTTCGGACCCCAATGAGCGCAAAAGCTCGGTCATGGTTTTGATGTCGGACAAGCGCGGCGCGTTGGTCAACGTCAGTGGCTCTTCGCTCAGCAATGTTGCTGGCATTAGGGTCAAACAAGCGTTTTTCGCACCTGCTATGGGGATTTGTCCATTAAGCGGGCCACCGCCTTGTACCAAAATAGAATCCATTACTGCTCGTCCTTCGCCTGTGTTTCATCCGTCGCAGCGCTGCGGGCCCGTGTTTGGGATTTGCGCCGTCCTAAATTCGCCTTCAACGCAGCTTTCAGTCGCAGCTCGCGAGCAGAAGGCGTTTTGGGCGCGGATTTTGATGTGTTTGTGTCTGACATGCGGCCTGTCTAGCGCAGGCTTTTGATATGGTCCAGAATAGGCTTGCGCGTTTATGAAATTGGGTCTAATCACGCGGCGACCAGGCTGTAGTAGCTCAGTGGTAGAGCGCGTCATTGGTAATGACGAGGTCGGGAGTTCAATCCTCCCCTACAGCACCATACACCCCACCTTGTTTATATAGCTTAGTCATAGTAACAAGGGTCATGAACCCTTTATTGACGTACCATTTGACATACCGCATGACGTACCAATCACCTTATTTCTTGAGCGTGGTGCTGCGATGAGTAGGAATGGAAAGCTTACTTGGGCGGACTATCCAGCGCCAAGGGTCAAGAAAGTGAAGGGCAAATATAGCATCGTTGTTAGTGTGCCTCGGGCCATACGCCATTTATTCGGTACACCAGAGGTCGCTAAAGCTACGGGAACTATTGACCGAGCCATCGCAGAGAAGAAACTGATACCTTTTGGCAATGAGTTGTATGCCAAGCTTGACCAGAAACAAATAGAGGCTGAGCAAGACACGCTTACCGAGGTAGACGGTTATGCTGTTAGGGCCATTAACCAAGTAGCTAAGGTCTTCAGCTATAATCGTGGTAACATACCTGCATTAGAGCCAAGCACTGACTTTGTTGCTCTGCAGAAGCTGAAGAGTACGCTAGACACCTACGTCCAGATGAAGCGAGACGACGAGCCAGCACAGAACGCAAGGGCAAAGGCCGCTAGGGCAATAAGACTAGAAGGAGAGAGGGCAGGTGTCGTAGGTCTGACGCATCGACCTGACGAAAAGGGCAATTATCCTTCATTGGATGCTCCAAAGTCTGAGGAAACAAAAGAATGGTCTGAGAAGATTAAGGCTGCTCGTAACTTTGATGCTGATCTGTTCAGCGGTAAAAAGTTAATCCTTCTGCAAAGCTACCAAAATCCCGTTGTGGAATCCTTTTGGCAGGATTTGTTAACGGAGGCGGCGCAAGAGCAGGGGCTACCATCACCTATCTTTGAGGAGGTGGCTGGGATTGAACACGTGAAGTTCTCAAATGGTAATATGGTTCCTAAGAGTTTTGTCGACCTCATGGCGAAGGCTGCGACACAAGTGGATGATGCTCAATCATTACCAGAGTATGAACTTGTAGAACGCAACAGACGGGTACAATCCAACGATGCTTTGCGTATCTCTGATGTACGCACAGAAT
>JAGSGK010000060.1 GCA_023955215.1 Paracoccaceae bacterium | reverse complement strand
TCTTGATCCAATCCTAATCTTTGGTTTTAATATGGGGCTGGGCGGTGCAGCATGGGCTTCTGCCATCTCACGGGTGTCTATCGCTGTGACGGGTCTGTGGTATATATCGCGCCGCTATGGTGGGTTCACAGGCTTATCAGTCAGTGCAGTTGTGCGCGATCTACGCCCTATTGCAGCCATCGCTGTCCCCGCAATGCTTGCGAACATCGCAGCACCAATTGGCGGCGCATACGTGACGCGTGTTGCAGCGGAATTCGGCGAAGCAGCGGTTGCGGGCATGGCCGTTATCGGACGCCTGACCCCCATCGCATTCGCGCTGATCTTTACCATGTCTGGCGCAATTGGGCCGATCATCGGCCAAAATTTCGGCGCGGGCCAACACGGGCGCGTTCGCTATGCCTTTAACAGCAGCATGGTTTTAATCGTAGCCTACGTAATCCCTGTTGTGTTTGTCTTGTACCTTGCACGCGGGCCGATCGCGGATCTGTTCAACGCAAGTGGCGTAACACGCGATCTCATCTTCTTATTCTGCGGTCCGCTATCATTGGCATGGATATTCAACGGCATTATCTTTGTCGGTAACGCGGCCTACAACAACCTAGGCCACCCATTCTATTCCACCTGGGTCAACTGGGGGCGCAACACACTGGGCACCATCCCGTTCGTTTACTTTGGCGCACAGCTGTGGGGCGCTGAAGGTGTCCTAATTGGACAGATGGCTGGGGGAATGTTCGCCGCAATCATTTCATTCATACTGGCCGAACGATTGATGAAGAAAGCCGAAACCGATCAGCTGACCAAGACCGTTGATCCAGAATTCAAAGAGCACCAGCGATCGTTCAAGATCATGCACCATCGCCGATAACTAATTGATGTGGTTCTGAGCCAAACAGTTGGATCAGGACCCATCATCGTCTGGCACATTGCCAAGACGCACAAGAAAATCAGGCGTCCCAACTTCATCAGATTGCGAGTCTTCAACGATCATGTAGGCGTCCGCCCCCACACAGGTTTCGTTGCGGTATTCCCGTTCTGCACGTTCTTTGGCATCTGAAGCTGTGGAATATTCAAACTGTTTATCGATCGCCAAAGTCACTACGCCAGAACCTTGCTTTTTCTCAACGTAAGTTTGGCAAATATAATGCGTCTTAGTATTTGTTTCATCGGTATCAGCCATCGGAACCTCCAGAATGCAATGCCATGGGTCAGCGCCAAACTGGATAGACCCATACCCTACATGTGTCGATGCGAAGCTTTGAGTGCAACTTGCAAATCCATCACGCGATAACTTTCATAGAACAAACACCCATCAGTCTTGTTCAACAGTCCAGTCACACAACCTAAAAAGCTTGGAAACGACTACAGATTTCAGCACCGTACACATTATTGCCCCCTCCAGATGGCGCTGTATGATCACGTCAGCTTTAGCGACATGAAACGCGAGTATGGGATGGGTAAAACGTATCCCCAGCTTACCACACCACACTAACGCAATCACAACAGACGCTATGGCGTTAGCAGAACAGCATTTCCCCGATCATTTCGGAGACCTGTTGCCGTTGCACTATGCTGACACGCGAGAGCATGCATTCGGGGCATTTGACAGCTTCATTGAGCCCCGCCTTCAAACCTTTGGCGACTATCAAGATGCAATGGCCCAGGTCACACCATGGACCTATCGCGGCTACATCAGCCTCAATATCAATTACGGCCTACTGGGCCCGTTGGAATACATACAACGCGCGGAACGCGCCGATTTCGATGGCTACGAGCCATTTAGTTCGGTCGAGGGTTCATCCGCCAAGTCCTAGGTAGGAGAAAATACACTCGCGGCATCTAATGGCTAAGAATTCCCGAATACAAAGAGGCCATCA
Organism: Paracoccaceae bacterium; assembly: GCA_023955215.1. GTDB lineage: Bacteria > Pseudomonadota > Alphaproteobacteria > Rhodobacterales > Rhodobacteraceae > Ascidiaceihabitans. The sequence continues at coordinate 10,511 of JAGSGK010000060.1, read as the reverse complement.
TTTGAATGAAACGTGTGCTCTTCCCAACTTTTATTGGACCGGTGACACGCAAATGATTTGTCTTCGTCAGTGCATAACCGAAACAAAAGAAACCGTGTACGCGCGCACCTTGCAGGCAAGGCGCGTCTAAGCGACAAAAATCACAGTGCGGTAACGGATCACAATTAGCGCTTTTCCGCACTTTCAAGAGTGGGCAGCCAGTTTAAGCAGGAAATGCATCCACATTTGGGTGCCAGCTACCTAGTTGACGCATCTTCAACTCGTTCAGAGTCTTCAATTAAAAACAAGAACATCAAGATGAGCGTAAACACAAACATCGACATCGACATCGAAACGCTGTGGTGCCAGATCACATCTGTAACTGACAAAGCGAAAAGTTGGCTCAGAAAAACAAAAGTGATCCAAAAGGCCCGTTTGTTTGTCGCGATCAAAAACAAACTTGCGTAGCTAACAATCATCAAAATAGCTGCCGGAATTCCAAACCGCACCGCCATGTTAATAATCTCGTTGTGAAAATGTGGGAATGTGGTGAGAAAGGCTGGCGCATCCACTGCACGAAACATTTCCTGTGTTAAGCGTGTTTCACGTCCCCAGCCGAGCCAGGGTTGTTGTTTGATGACTTCAATCCCTGTATGCCAAATCCATGATCGGGAAGTACCGGAGCTACTGACGCCAGTATCGATCCCTGTTATGATTGAACTATCAACAACAGAAAGCCGCCCCAAAAGACTACCATTAGCAGGCTCGAATAAAATATTGAGACTTGATACTTCAGAAGACTTTGCAAGTTCTCCAAGAAAGTTGAACAATGGAAGAATTGATGCGCACGAAATAAGAACGGCGGCCCGAACCAAAAGTGGCTGTTTTGAAAACAAAAACCAAACCGACAACAGCGCGAATCCGACGATCCCTGGTGCCCTACTGGCAGTCAAATAGACAACCCAAAATGCTGCTACTATTCCAACAAGAGCCAGAAGCGATGAACGTTGCCGTTCCAACGTTGCGCAACCACACCAAAACATCAATTGGATAGCGATCATACCCAAAGGAATTGGGTTGTAACCAAAGCTGACCCTCCCCGAAGGACGCCAGTTTGATTGATAGAGTGCAAAAATTGCATATATTATAGCAATCAAGGCAATCCATGGCGTGAGCTTCGAAAAGCTCACGCCATGTTTCAGACAAAACACCAAAACCAGCCCTAGCAACCCAACCGGCAGGTAGTTCACGATCACAGATGCAGCTTCTGCCGGATCGAATGATGTCAAAATTTCCGAACAAACCAGCCCAATATATGTCGCAAAGAACAGGCCAATTGTTAGTTTGTATCTTGAAGAGAGGTGAATGTTCTCGCCAGAATTAGTTGCCGAAAAAACGACGCCGCTTACAATGACAAATAGGAGTAGAAAGTTCAGCCCAACACTTGTGTCGAGCGCCGAACCAAATATCACAAGCGAAAATAGGATCAAACCATAGTGGTTCTTCGCATAGCTGAGTGGCATCATCAATAAACCTGCTGTGTTGGACGGTGTTAAGAATATGCAACACCGGTGACGTTTCGAGCTACGCACGCCAAAAGCATTACAACCGTCGATCACGTTAGACAACGCCACCAGCACTACAAATCCATGGTTTAATAAAGAAAAATTGGCTAAGCGAACCCATCACAATCATCGCATTACAAAAGGGTTCGTCATCGGATCGACCGAAGTGTTGATCCACGTCGTTTTTGTACGCGTATAATCATTTATTGCATCGATACCCGCTTCACGACCGTAACCTGAATGATTGTATCCACCAAAAGGAGCGATCGGTGAAATTGCGCGATAAGTGTTCACCCAGCATATGCCTGCCTTAAGGCGCGCTGAAACCCTATGCGCTCGTGCAAGATTTTGAGTAAATACGCCCGATCCCAAACCAAAGGGCGTGCTATTGGCTAAGGCAATCGCTTCTTCTTCGGTGTCAAATGGGATTAGCGACATGACCGGACCGAACAATTCCACATTCAGTGTTTCGACATGATGATCATTACACTCAACCAAAGTTGGGGCCATGAAGTTACCAGCGGTATTCAATGGTGCTCCACCAAATCTAATATGTGCCCCCTGATCCTTGGCTTTTGCTAAAGTTGCTGTGATCAAATCAATCTGCGCCTTGGTGCACAGCGGCCCCAGATTGGTTCTGGCATCCAGTGGATCACCAACAACAATATTCGCGCAGTTCTCAGAAATTCGCGCAATCAAGGCTTCCAAAATCGATCTGTGAACAAGCCCTCGCGATCCAGCGACACAACTTTGTCCCGAAGCCCCAAAATTACCTGCAATCAGCCCGTTTGCTGCGCCGTCTAGATCTGCATCTTCAAATACTAAGATCGGAGATTTTCCACCAAGCTCAAGCGAGGTAACCGCGAAATTCTCTGCCGAATTGCGTACGACATGGCGGGCCGTGTCTGGGCCACCCGTAAAAGCGATGCGGTCTACATCGGCATGGCGTGTTAAGGGAATAGCGCAGTTCTTAGCATCACCTGTAATGATGGATACAGTACCAGCAGGGAAGCCCGCCTCTGCAACGAGGCGGGCAAATTCAAGCATAGGGGCTGGTGCGATCTCTGACGCTTTTAGGATTACCGAACAGCCTGCGGCCAATGCGGGCCCTAACTTCGTCGCAGTGAGGAACATCTGCGCGTTCCACGGTACGATTGCAACGACCACCCCGATTGGTTCGCGACGCGTAAAAACGTGCATATCGGGTTTGTCGATGGGCAACACCGCCCCTTCGATCTTGTCCGCCAGGCCCGCATAGTAACGATAATAATCCCCTACATACCCGGTCTGGCTGGCAGTTTCGGCTAACAGCTTGCCGCTGTCTGTTGTTTCAAGACGTCCTAATTTCTGCGCATTTTCTTCAATCAACTCCCCCAAACGATACAACAACTTACCGCGTTGGGTTTGGGTCATATCGCGCCATGCCGGATCATCCAGAACGCGGCGCGCAGCTGTTACGGCGCGATCAACGTCTTGCGGAGCGGCACAGGCAAATGTTGCCCAGTCCTCACCGGTTGCAGGGTTCTGCGTTGTCATAACCTGAGTATCATGGCCTTCAGTAAATTCGCCGTCGATATACAGTTGAAAATGGGGAAGCTGTGTCATCTTAGTCCTCAGGTAAATGCAGGCATTACGTCATTGATGAACCTCGATAGTGACTCACGCTTGCGGGCAAAGTCCATGCCGCTATCTGTCCAAAACGCGAATTCATCATAACCTAAGTCTTCATATCGCTTGATCTGATCAATCACTTCTTGCGCGGTCCCAATAGTCAGATTGTTCATCATGTTCTCGGGCGACATCATCTTGTTCGCCTCTAAATCTTTGTCGCTAATGCGTTCAATCAATCCCTGTTGTACGGGGCGTTCGTTTTTGAACCACGCACCAAAGTAATTGTAGAATTTTGATAACTGCTGTGACGCTACCGCTGTGTCGTCGCTGTCCACACCTACGTAAGTATGGTGAAGCAACATGATTTTTGGGCGCGGCCCGTCATACGCAGCGCAGGCCTCGTTGAATTTGTTCATCAGATCGGTAATTTCATCAATCCCCTGCCACAACGGGGTCACTTGAATGTTGAACCCGTTATCGACGCCAAAACTGTGGCTGTTAATGTCACGTGCCGCAATCCAGATCGGCGGACCATCTTTCTGTACTGGCTTTGGTGCCGACGTTGTTGACGGAAATTGATAGAATTCTCCCTCATGCGCGCAATCGCCCGCCCAAAGTTGGCGCAACAAAGGTGTAGTCTCACGCATGCGCAAACCGGCTTCCCACGCATCCATGCCGGGCATCAAACGCTCGTACTCATAGGAGTACGCCCCACGTGCAATCCCAAGTTCAATCCGCCCATCAGTGATTAGATCTGCAGCTGCCGCTTCACCCGCTAACTTGATAGGATGCCAAAATGGCGCGACGATTGTCCCCGTTCCAAGTTGCACATTTTTTGTATGATTGCTTAGGTCTACCAATGTCAGGAAAGGGTTCGGCGCAATGGTGAAATCCATTCCATGGTGTTCACCCGTCCAAACAGCGCGCATCCCACCTTCGTCCGCCAGTTTGGCGAGTTCAATCAGTTCCGTTCGCAATGTTGCGTGATCCTGATCAGGAGTTAAACGTTCCATATGCGCGAAAAGAGAAAAATCCATCTATTCTGTCCTTTTCAATTGATCGAATGTTTTGTCTAAAGGGCAAAAGAATTCTCCATTCAGATATCCAAGGCCTAGCTTGTCATTTTGCAGAACTGCATCGACTTGCCCCATCAATATGCAATGATCGCCTGCCGGCACTGCCTGATGAGTGGCACAGGAAAATTGCGCAACAGCCCCATCGATCAATGCAGAGCCATGTAGGTCAAACTGGTGCGCTACTTTGGCAAACCGATCCCCTTTAAAGCTCGCAAAAGTCGTTGCAATGTCTTGTTGATCTTCGGCTAGAATATTCACGGCAAAGTGGGAGCATCCCGCAAATGTCTTGTAGCTAGAAAGAGATTTCCCTGGGCAGACCAACAGTAACGGTGGATCAAGTGACACCGAAGAAAATGAATTGGCCGTAAATCCAACGGGTATACCATCGGACTTCGTTGCGGTCACAACAGTGACACCCGTCAAAAAGTTGCCAAATGCGCTGCGAAGTTTTAACGGATCTAGCAAAATCATTTTGCCACCTCACTAACAAACGTTGCCAGCAAACCGTTCAATTGTGGCGCATGTGTCATTGGCAACATGTGCGCTGCATTCTTCAGAATTTCTGCCCGACCATTTTCAACAAGCCCTGCCATATTGCGCGACATGTCCGGAGTGGAGTTTGGTTCAAGATCTCCAGTGACGAACAAGGCGGGGCATTTCAGTCCCACCAAGCCGTCCAGCGATGGGCCATCTTCTTTTGCAAAAATGTTGTAAGCGGTGCGGTAGCCCACGGGATCCACATTAAGCAACCACTGCTCGCAAGCGTCCTTCGCCAAACCAGCATCATCGCCAAACCAGCGTTTCAGTGTAGCAGTTGGATCCGCAACGGTACGCCCATCAAGACTCTCGGCACGATCTTTGACAGCCAACTTTGCTGCATCATTGCGGCGATAAATCGCATTGAGAGCAATTAGGCCCTTAACCTTGTCCGAGTGACGTACAGCGAGATCCAGCGCGATCATCGCCCCAAACGAATGACCTACAACAATTGCGGGTTCGTCCAATACACCCACAATACTGTCTGTAAAGTCAGCTAAATCTGGTGCGCCGGTCAAAGAGGCGCTGTGCCCATGGCCCGGCATATCCACAGCGATCACACGACAGTTTTGCGATAGTGCCGCAATCTGCGCACCCCACGCTTCTGCGCGCAATCCTACGCCATGAATTAAAACGACCAGTGGACCATCACCTGCTGTGATGGCCGCCAGCGTTCCAAATTTAGACCGCTGCTGGGTTGTCCAGGTCATGACCCAAATCCTTCAAATCCTGATAACGATCACCAATCCGGTGATGAGGGCGTCCATTCATAGCAGCGCCCAATACAACAACAATTTCGTCGTCACGTGGCGCGTCAGGGATCGCAAACTGGATCGTTAGGTAATGCGAACGACGACCCGCATCATTCTTGTCCATCAGCGGAACCATAATTGGTGCATTGGCACCGCCACGCGTATTGGTGAAAGCCAGATATGATTTTGCACCAACGGCTTCACGATAGTGATTTCCAAAGCGCAAAGTGTGGATCAGGCCCGACGCATGTTCGATTTCACCATTCAAACCAACAACTGCAGCCTTCCCATAAGCCTCAATTGCATCACCAGAACCCGCAAGATCGATCATGCGTTGCGTCAGCAATTCACCAAGAACGGGACCGTATGCGTGAATCTCTGGTTTTAGGTCTTCGACAAAACGACCAGCCCAAGGGTTCTTAACCACAGCCGCAACCGCAAACAGCCGCCACGGCGTTTCAGCGGCTTTAAAACCTTCAATCAATACCTCTTCATCATAAGTCACAATTTTTCTGATTTCAGGCTGCATAGTCGTCTTCCTTGTGTGCTTTCGCTCACTGTCCGGCCAAAGCTCCAATTTGACAAACTAAGTAAACGCGGGCTTAGGTATTAGAAAAACTAATGGACAACTTGACCATGGCCAAATCTCTTCCCCCTCTCACTTGGTTTCGTGCCTTTGAAGCCGCTGCGCGAAACCTCAGTTTCACCGCTGCAGCCGATGAAATTGGAATGACGCAATCAGCTGTCAGCCAACATGTTAAGGCACTCGAAAGCCGGCTAGGTGTCGCGTTATTCATCCGCAAAGCGCGTGGATTGGCGCTGACCGATGATGGTCGAAAATTGATCCCACAGGTTGCATCGGCCTTAGGCACCCTGACCGCCGCGTCGCGCATTTTTGAAACAGGTACGACCCAGAATCTTTTGACAGTCGCAACATCCGTCAGCGTCGCGGAATGGATCATCGCACCCAGATTGCGCACGTTTACCGATCGTCATCCTGATATCCGTCTGCGTTTTCTTAGTACGATTTGGCCAGACGACTTTAAGTCCGTCAATGCAGATGTCGAAATCCCATTTGGCACGTTCAAACAATTCGGCAAAAACGCGACATTGCTTGAACCCAATGGTCTGGTCGCAATTAAATCAGCGACTTTAGACGGCGATCTTCACGCGCTTCCCTTGATCGAAGCCGTAGGCACATCAGCCGGATGGGAGAATTGGCCCAGTGCGAAAAAGCATGACCTAATTCCACAGATTTATGTTGATTCATTCGACGCAGCCTTGAACATGGCTTTTCACGGGAATGGTGTGGCACTTGTTAGCGAAGTCCTTGCGCATTCCGCTCTTGCCTCGGACCAACTTGTCGTTGCCAGCGACTTTATCGCCCCATGCGAAGAAGGGTATTATGTCCAAGCTAACGCCCAGAACCCGACGGCAATGCTGTTTCGTGACTGGCTGTTCGAACAAGAGAAAATGCCCGCTAACAACTGATCATCCCTTCGTCATGAAACTCTTGGTTAAGCCAATAAATAAACGCTATTGTCATGGGTTGGCACCGCCCAAGGACCGGATCGAAAAACTAGAGCAAAGGTTCCAAAAAACTGGTGCCTGCCATTGGCCCGCCGCACGTAATGGCACCTGCGGACAATGTAACTATCCGCGTTTCAAAAACAGCAACGTCAGATGGGTATGAGAACAGATCGCACGCACGCTCTTGCTACTCAAGCGAACGCATGTTCGTCGAATAATCAATTCACAAGTTGGGGAATGCCATTCCTCGTTTTCCAATTTTGTTTGTAGTTCGTCCAATTAACATTCTCAGAACATCGCGCCAAAATCTTGTTCTCATAGCCACAATTTAATGTCCCGTGCGGTTCAACTCAACAGGGGTAACGTAAACAACGCTATCATCGGCGCTAACCATTGCATCACCATCTTGGATATTGACCTGCAGTTTCATCGAACGGCTCGCCAGTTCACCCAACTCACTCGTGTTCGTTTCTGATAAACTCATCACCCGAAGATTGTCAAAACGCGTGGTGTTATTCTTGATCTTTTGCCACCATACATCAGCCGCACTGCCACCATAGCAATACACAATTACTTCGTTGGCTTTGCCGCAGGATTGACGAACGATCTTCTCACTTGGCAGCCCCAATGCCACCCATAGTTCAAGCTCCCCGCTCAAGCTTTTTTGCCAAATGTCGGGTTCGTCATCAGTCGACAATCCCTTTGTCATTTCCAAATGTTCGTGGGCATTTAGTGCAAAAGCGAGGACACGCACCATCAAGCGTTCATCAGTTTCCGAGGGATGTTTGGCAACAGTCAATTTATGGGTTTCATAATAGTGACGGTCCATATCAGAAACGGTCAGTTCAATTTTATAAATAGTGGACTTTTGCGCCATGATAATCCCAGACTTACGAAGTTTAATGACGCCTAGTGGGTATAGGAGCTTTGTGAAAGCAGATAAAAAAGCTTAAATCTTACGGGTCCGATTTTCATCGGTGGCTTACCGACCTCGCCATTCCTTACCACGGGGTAAATTGGGCGCGTCGCAATCCAGCAAGCCAAACTTTGGCCTTGTGCATTTGCATGTTCAGGGATCGTTTTGCGCAAACTCAACCTCGCCATTGCGATCTCAACGACACCATCCCAACCGACGATTGCTCTTTGCGGAAAATGGGGCTGCTTTTGCTTAATCAGCAATGCAGCCCACACCGGCCCACGTTATTCTATTTTCCCGTTCCTGAACCCAATTGACTAAAACCAGTTCACTCCAGGGTTCACATTCTGCAGCCAATCGGGCCAGGGCCTCTTTAATCGATGCTCACAAGCGTTCAACAATCGGTTTGTGATTTTTCAATAATCGGTAGGCAACTTTCTTAGCCTGCTGCCCATCGACGACTGGGCGGCAAAGGAAACGTGTCGCATTCAGAGCTTTCATATCAGGGAATATCGACTGAATCTCTTCCATGCCCGCAGGAGATAAACTGGCTTAGGCTTGTTTGCCAAGATGAAGGCTTTCCGCGGGCAGACCATTCGCAAAGACAATCTCGTGGGCATCAAACAATAGATGAAAATACGTTACTTCCTTGAAATCATGAGCAAGAGTAACGCCGTCACAATCTAGCAACTTGTTGGCTGGTACTAAAATTTCAGGTTCATCAAACATCCGAAGCGCGATTTTAGACGCAACCAGTATTCTATGCTGTGGCGACACAACCAAGTCACGGTTTAAGCTAGCATGACACGATGCCGCGCGGCCAATGCGAATTGGACGCAGCTTCGTATTTTGCGCCAATTCTTCCTTGCCGATGTGCCTTGAGCCAATCAAGCGCAGCGGTTGGTACCCGTTGTCCATCGTCTGAATCATCGTGCCTTCGACCAGATGTTCAACCGGAATAGGGCCCAATTGGGTTGCGATCAAAGTTCCCAAAGTGAAACAAACAACGCCAGTGTTTTCAAACGCCAGATCAGCACCAGAAACAGCCACGCCACCGTTTTCAATGCGTAACCCACCTGCACCCAACAACACCCCGTCGGCTTGATCGGCCCGCATCCAATCAAGGGGGGTGTCAAATGTAGTGTTCGCGGGATCCGAATTCCATGTCGCAAGAGTTATGGCGTTATAATACGGGGATAAATCGACAAAATCATTGTCGACATTGCTCGACGCGTCCAACCCTTGGATGCCAGTGGTCGTGTCAAAGTCGGTGATCAGATCACCACCAGTATCAACAACAAAAACGTCCGCACCGCTGCCGCCCGTCAACGTATCGCTGCCAAACCCGCCTTCAAGCGTGTCGTTGCCAGCACCACCATCGATCGAGTCATCCATATCGACAGTACTTAGATCGCTGAACGTCGTGTAATTGAGCGTACTCCCGACACCTGACAGGGAACCTTCAACGTATGTTAACGTTGTTCCAGCCGGCGCAGCGGTCTCAGGACTGATCTGAATAAACACCTCACCATTGCCGTGATCAATATCGCCCTTCATGAACCCATCGTTGTTCAGGTCAACATCGAGAACCGCATAGGTGTAAGTGTCCGTTTCATCCGAATATTGAATTTTGTAATCGACGGCATAATTGTATTCTAAACCGTTGATCTCGATCAATTGATCAGGATCATCAGCTTTTTCGTTAACGGCAGAATCGCCCTCCATGAAAGGATCATCGTCACGGAACCGCACGACCATCGGTTCACCGAGGATATTAAGAAATGGGGATGAGTTAGAGAAATCTTCACCACCCGGAACCGAGAAGTTTTGACCGCTCACATAACCGGGGGCCGCATAATAGTATTCGGTACCGGCAGGGGCGACTGCATTGTAGTCCCCAAACAATTGGTCGTTGCCGTCACCGCCCGAAATCGTGTCAGCGCCCTCGTCACCAACGATGCTATCGTTGCCCGTTCCACCGTCGATCAGGTCGTCGCCCGTGCCCGCATCGATGGTATCATCGTCGGCGCCGCCATCAATGGTATCAGTGCCAGTTCCGCCTTCGATCCGATCGTCGCCGGTGCCACCGCTTAGGTCGTCGTCGAACAATCCACCGTAAATCAGATCGTCACCCGCGCCGCCATCAATGGTATCACTACCAGCCGCTTCGGCATTCAAACCGGTCGTTATAATCGCAACACCATTGTCGTCCTGACTGGCAGACACAAAAATGCCATCCACCATAGAAACATCGTCCGAGGTGTTCAGCTCTGCACCGGCGGGGCTAAAGACGTCTTCGTTTGTCAAGCTGGCGGTGCCATCAGGATTGAAAACAATATCCATAACGTACAGACCGTCAGTCTGGCTGCCGATCACAAGATGAAAACCATCATCGCTCTGCATCGTCGTCAAAGTCGTGATGCCACCAGCATCACTGTTGAGTTGCCCAACTAGCGTGAAATGATAATCGCTGCCCGGATCTGGATCGGCATCGATGCGCCAGATTGCGATATTTTCATCATCCGTGTCTTCATCACCGGTAATC
>JAGSGK010000249.1 GCA_023955215.1 Paracoccaceae bacterium | reverse complement strand
ACGATTGTGCCGCTGGATCCCCACGCCTGATACATCGCGATCTGTGCATCATCCAATGCGCGCATACGCAACTCGGACATATCTGCAGGCGAACGCACAGCTTGGGTCGTGGTGATTACGCCCGACGCAGGGCCAAGCGGCGCCAGCGCCAAAAGGATCGCGTCCTGCTCGGCCAGGTTTTCATTGACGCGTGTATAAACATCTCCAGCAGCCAATGCCCGGTCCATGTGGTCGATGTTGGCAAAGATATAGGGTAAGCGGACGCCGTAGATGAATGGATCAACCTGCGCAACTGCGCGCACGTCTGAGAGCGAGACTTCAAGCAAACCGGTTGAAACCTGATCAAATTTTTCAGCTTCATTACCGACTGAACCGCGCGGCATTTCACGCACATCCATACCTGCCTCTTTGAGTGCATTGCCAAAAGCGAATGCCCAGTTATACGACCCTGACGTTTCCAGATCCGGTTTACTGTCAAGAGCAATTTTGACCTCTGCTGACACAGATGTGGCCATCGCGAGTAGCGCCGTTAGTGTGAGTGCCTTGAGTTTCATTAGTCGTCCTCCTTTAGGTTTGGCTAGTTTAGGTTTGGTTAGTTCACAGAAAATCCGAACAGGCGTGGCAATGTGAGACTGATTGCGGGCCAATAGACCAGCACGAGCAACAACAGCACCTGAACGAAAATGAAAGGCAACACAGCATAAGCCAGCCGCCAATAATTGAGATTTGTTAGTGCTGATACAACCACAAGGCATTTGCCCAGCGGAGGCGTAATCAAACCAACACACAAGTTGAAACATAGCACGACGCCAAGGTGGATCGGGCTTATGCCTTGCTCCAGTGCTTGGGGTGCAAACAAAGGGATTAGTAGGGTCAACGCCACCGGCGTATCCATGAACATACCCGCTATAAGAAAGACACCGATGAGGAAGAATAGGTACTTTGTTCCAGTCAGTCCGAAAGACTCGACCCAAGTTGCCAAAGCCTGCGACCAGCCCAATTGTCCGGCCAGGTAGCCTAGCACCGAAATTGCTGCAAGAATGATAAAGATTGTGCCAGTCATTTTTGCGGTGGCCTCAACCGCGTCAAAGATCATGCGCCAGTTCAAACCCTTGTAAAACTGGCCAGCCATGAGCGCGAAAAACACAGCAATCGCGGAGCCTTCAGTAGGTGTCGCCAATCCAAAGACAAGCGAACCGAGGATCACCACGGGCAAGCACAAAGCAGGGGCGGCATTGAGCAAGCTGGGTAGAAAACGCGGCAAATCCTCAGAAGTTCCTCCCGGATGACCTTTAATCTTCGCGATTGCTGCGTTTAAAAACATTAGCGCTGCTGCAAGAAGCAACCCAGGGATCACGCCTGCGATAAACAGAGCCGCGACAGAGGCTCCCGTCAAACCGCCATAGATAATCATGATGATTGAAGGGGGGATGATTGGTCCGATCATCGAAGATGCCGCCGTAATAGCACCCGCATAATATGGATCGTAGCCACGCGCCTTCATTTCCGGTACAAATGTACGCGACAAAGCGGCGCTATCGGCAATTGCAGATCCAGAAATACCTGCAAAAAATACGCTGGTCAGAATATTCACATGTCCCAAGCCGCCCCTGAAGCGACCCACGATGGATATGGCAAAATCAATCAGGCTGCGGGTCACCCCTGCGCGGCTCATGATTTCAGCAGTCAGGATAAACAATGGCATCGCCATAAAAGCAAAAACATCAAGCTGGGCAAAAATACGTTGCGGTAAGATCGAGAGAAACTGTGTCTTGTCGACAGCGACAAAGGTCAGGACAGAGACTGCGCCCATGAGATAGGCAAAGGCCGTGCCACTAATCAGCAGTAGAACAAATACAATCGGGATCAACCACATGTTAAACCGCCGTCCGTATGACACTACTGTTGCTTGCAGTCTCTGCGCACAAGTTGGGTGGATGCGTCACGATAGAGGTCAACGCAACTTTCGAGTGTGGAGCGTGCGCCATTTTTGCCAAAGGCCGAGCCGTCTGCTCTGAGCGCCCAAAGAAATTTTCCATCGCCTTTGCTGTACTAAGTAACTGCTCATCGCCTCGCATTGGCCCTAACACTTGAAGGCCAAAGGGCATGCCAGCCGCATCGCGTCCACAAGGCAGAGTAATAGAAGGCGCTCCCGATAAAGACCCGCGATAGCACAGCGCGAGCCAACGGTAGTATATGTCCATCTTCTGGCCATCGATTTCATCGACATAGGGCTTTGTCCACTCAAACGGAGTGACAGGCGAAGTGGGCAGCAAAATTACGTCGAAATTCGCCATTAGAGCATTGAATTTACGTAATATGTTCGTTTGCTCTGCATGAGCCCAGCCACGATCAGCCAGTGTCATAGTTTGTCCAAGGGCAAGGTTATCCTTGATATGCGCACCAAAGTTTTCGGGTTCTTGAGCCACGGCCTCGCCAAAGGCTACGCCAAAACTCTCGGCCCGCAGAATATCAAAACAGCGATCCATATCACCCAGATTAAGATCCGCCGCGCGGCATTCCTTAACCTGTGGGCGAAGCACATCGAGACGGTCACGAAACGTTTCGCGAATACTTTGCTCGACCGGTGCGCCACCAAAATCTTCACTGAAGCCAACGCGCAATTCTTTCAACTCTGTGGATGGTAGCGTTTTGAAACGGCCTATTACAGAGGGAGTCGATAGCGGATCATCAGGATCATAGCCCTGACAAACAGACAACATCAGCGTTAGATCGTCTACCGTACGCGCCATCGGACCAAGCACCGAAATACCAGACCACCCCAAAGGTCGCGTAGTGTGGGCAATCACATCCACAGAGGGCCGGTATCCAACAACCCCACAAAGTGCAGCTGGCATCCGGAGTGACCCTCCCGTGTCCGAACCAGTACACAGCGGTAGAAGGTTGGCTGCAAGTGCTGCAGCAGAACCACCAGAAGAGCCACCGGCGATGAGGTTTGCATCAAAAGGATTGCCCGTCGCGCCCCAAACCAGATTGCGGCTGTTTCCACCGGCGCCCATTTCAGGAACATTTGTTTTGGCTAGTATAATTGCACCTGCTGCACGCAATCGTCCAACCATCAGCGTATCTTTGTCAGGCACAAAACTACGCATTCTGACGCTGCCGTAGGTTGTCAGCAAGCCTTTGGTATTTTGCAAATCCTTTACTCCAATCGGCAACCCGTCGAGCGGTCCCAATGGTCTTTCAGCTTCCCAACGCTTCGTGGCAGCTGCTGCCAGCGCAATTGCAGCATGAACGTCCATTGCCGCTAAAGCGTTTACCTTGGGATTATAACACGAAATTTCTTCAATGCACGCCTCCAGATACTCACTTGGCGTTAAGCTTTTGGCCTCAAAAGCCGCAAGAACATCGCACGCCGAACGCTCGAGCAAACCCTCTTGCTTCATAGACCTCTGCCAATTTTGACTGTGAAACGTACAGACACCCGAGCACCCCTGAATTGTGTACTTAGTTATTATAAGGGATACTAATCCCTAAAAATATTGAAATATTATCTATTAACATTAATCAAAAGGAATGGTTCTGGTGTCTTCAGTAGATTCCTGAAGACATTTCAAAAACAACGAAAGCGTTGGGTTTTGCGAGGCTTGATCTTTGCGCCAGAAGCAACGAGCCTCGGATAGCAAGTCTTGGGTTTCAAGCGGCAATATAACTGTCCGCCCAAGAGCCGCTTGCTCCTGCGCAAGCCGTTGTGGCAGCAACCCAATCGCGGGCATTACTCGCAAAAGTTCAAGATTCAGGGCCTGCGACAAAGAAGCAATTATATTATTGGGTGGAGTCAGCGCATTTAGTGCAAAGAGGGCGTCGATCGCCTGTCGCGCAACCGAATTTGGTTGTGGCAATATCCACGGATAACTGACTACATCAGACCAAGTAAGTTCGCCAGCATGCGCAAGCGGATGTTTTTGCCCAGCGACAACCACTACAGGTTCGGAGAACAATGCCATTTGGTCTATCCCAGCTAGTTCCCGGGGTTGCCAAATCCTTGCTATTACAAGATCCAGCACCCCCGCCTCGAGCTGCGGTAACAATTCAACAAAATGTCCTTCCGAAACGGATACGTTTGCGTGCGGCGTACTGCGCTTAAAAAGCGCAATGGCTCCAGGCAGCAAAGTAGGCGCAACCGAACTAACAACACCGATAGAAACAGATCCTGAAACTCCACTAACCATCGCCTCAATTTCAAATGCTGCACGATCAATTTGGCCGAGTGCTTGGCGTGCATGATTTGCAAGGCGAATACCGATAGGCGTCAGGTAGAGCCTATTGCGGTCTCGCGTAACGATCGGTACACCAACGATTTTTTTCTAGCTCAACGATTTGTTTTGACACCGCTGGCTGCGTCACTCCTAGCGCTTTGGAGACCCGTGCGACAAGTTTCAAATCTGAGAGAGCCACCAAAGCACGCAAATGCCGAAGTGTTATGCCCTTTTGAAAGCCCTTACCAAAAATTTTTCGCACCTCTTAATAAACCCAACTGAACGGCATTACCGTGTCCACAAGTGGACACATCCAAAGTATATATGCAAAATTGATCAGCCATGTCGATAGAACGTAGATACGCTACTCCCACGGCAGAAACCATCCAGATCCTAAATAGATTATAAGGTGCTGTCAGACGAATGAGAACTCGCATCAGATTGCTGGCGCAGCCTGAACCTATGCGCTCAATAGTTGGCGCCACTCAGTAAGAGCGGCAGTTCGATTGAGCTT
>JAGSGK010000192.1 GCA_023955215.1 Paracoccaceae bacterium | reverse complement strand
CATCGCACGTGAGGCATTGCGCCTAGCAGCTATGAAGTTGCCGATCAAAACGCGTGTTGTGGTTCGCGAAGACTGGTAAAACCTCGCGCCTAGGCGCATTGGTTTAGAAATTTGAAAGCCCCTGCCGAGTGATCGGTGGGGGCTTTTTGTTTGTGTCGCTTCCTGCGATGGTTCATTCTTTTTCTATGACACTATTTCATACACTATTTGCCAGTCGCATTCTCAGGTTTGTCGTCCTCTCAATACTGTTGATTGTCGCCATGTACCTCACTGTCCGGATTGCTGCGACCATCGTGTACTGGTCCGGGAAGCTGTACCGCCCTGGAGTGTCGACAGGAATTTGGGGCTTCTTCTTTTGGGTGTCCGCTTCGACGATGGGGTTTCTGGCACTTGTTTGCCTTTTCCTTCGCCCCGCAAAAGTCCGTCTTATTCTGTTGGGCTATAATTTGTTGGCGTTGGTGGTTTTGTTTTCCGTCTTTCGTCATGAAAATCACGATATTTGGTTCTGGGTGACGTTCCTACTGTCGGCCTTTGCCTCAAATCTGATCCTTTACTTTGCGATGCGTTTTGACCGTGGCGCTAAAACGGGGTCTTCCTAACAGGGGTATGTGCCGTGTCTGGGGGGAGATGCTGGCGTTATGGTGTCCTTGCCCACCACATCTAGCGGTCGCTCGCACCTACGTGATACCGACGCAATACCGATGTGATACCGATAATAAAAATTGGGTAAATCCGTTGCTTTCTCTATAAAACAAAAGGGACTTGCCACACATCCCAAACCCTCCTATACGCAGCCATCTACTATGGACTCCACCAGAATCATGGTCACCCTAATGGGGCCAGCTGGTGATGTTGAAAGGAAAAGGCGATGAACGCCCAAGAACTACACGATCTGACACCAGATCAGCTTCGCGAAAAGCTTGCTGAGATGAAAAAAGAAAGCTTCAACTTGCGCTTCCAAGCTGCAACTGGCTCTCTTGAGAACCCTGCGCAAATCCGTGTTGCACGTCGCAACGCCGCACGCGTCAAAACAATCTTGAACCAAAAAGCCGCTGCTGCGGCGTCTGAATAAGGAGCACACCAATGCCTAAACGTATTTTGACCGGCACAGTGACTTCTGATGCTAACGCCCAAACAGTAACGGTTTCCGTAGAGCGCCGCTTTACGCACCCGGTTCTTAAGAAAACCATCCGTAAGTCCAAGAAGTACCGGGCTCACGATGAACAGAATGCCTTCAAAACTGGTGATCAAGTTCGTATTATCGAATGCGCGCCGAAGTCGAAGACAAAACGCTGGGAAGTGCTCACAGCATAAGCTGCGACTACTAACAGTATAATCGAAACCCTAGGGATCAGGCACGCATCGCCCCCTACAGGTCGGGAGAAACCATATGATCCAGATGCAGACAAATCTTGAGGTAGCTGACAACAGCGGCGCACGCCGTGTTCAGTGCATCAAGGTTCTGGGTGGTTCCAAGCGTAAATACGCATCCGTAGGCGACATCATTGTTGTCTCGGTTAAGGAAGCCATTCCACGTGGCCGTGTTAAGAAGGGTGACGTCCGTAAGGCCGTCGTCGTTCGCACGGCAAAAGAAGTTCGTCGCGACGATGGCACAGCCATTCGCTTTGACGGCAACGCCGCTGTTATTTTGAACAACAATAACGAGCCAGTAGGTACACGTATCTTTGGCCCAGTTGTTCGCGAATTGCGCGCGAAAAACTTCATGAAAATCATTTCCCTTGCTCCGGAGGTGCTTTGATATGGCTGCTAAGTTGAAAAAGGGTGACAAGGTTACTCTTCTTACCGGTAAGGACAAAGGCAAAGAGGGTACAATCTCTTCCATTGATCCAAAAGCGGGTAAAGCTGTTGTAGAGGGTCTGAACATTTCGATCCGCGCAACGCGCCAAACTCAAGAATCCCAAGGCGGCCGCATTCCTAAGGCTATGCCAATCGCACTCAGCAACCTTGCGTTGCTTGATGCAAACGGCAAAGCAACACGTGTTGGCTTCAAGATGGACGGCGAAAACAAAGTACGTTTCGCTAAGACAACAGGGGATGTGATCTAATGACTGATTATACACCTCGCCTAAAAACTTCTTACGTCGACACAATCCGTGCCGCCATGAAAGAAGAATTTGGCTATAAAAACGACATGATGATCCCTCGTTTGGACAAAATCGTGTTGAACATCGGCTGCGGTGCAGCTGCTGTACGTGACAGCAAGAAAGCCAAATCAGCTCAGGGCGACCTGACATTGATTGCTGGCCAAAAAGCTTTGACCACGATTGCCAAAAAATCCATCGCGGGTTTCCGTGTACGTGAAGAAATGCCAATGGGTGCGAAAGTTACCTTGCGCGGCAATCGCATGTACGAATTCCTAGATCGTCTGACCACAATTGCTATGCCACGTATTCGCGACTTCCGCGGCGTATCTGGCAAATCCTTTGACGGTCGTGGCAACTATGCCATGGGCCTAAAAGAGCACCTCGTATTCCCAGAAATTGATTTCGATAAAATCGATGAAAACTGGGGTATGGATATTGTGATCGCCACTACGGCGAAAACCGATGACGAAGCAAAAGCATTGTTGAAAGCTTTCAACATGCCTTTCAACTCGTAAGCGGGAGGGAATAGATATGGCTAAAAAATCCATGATCGCACGCGAAGTTAAGCGTGAGAAGCTTGTAAAGCAGTACGCAGAACGTCGTGCAGCCTTGAAAGCAATCGTAAGCAATCAAGACCTACCTATGGAAGAGCGTTTTCGCGCTACTCTTAAGTTGGCTAAATTGCCGCGTAACTCGTCCAAAGTACGCTTGCACAACCGTTGCCAGCTAACTGGTCGTCCACACGCTTACTACCGTAAGCTTAAAATTTCGCGGATCGCGCTACGGGACCTCGGCTCTGCCGGTCAAATCCCTGGCATGGTCAAGTCGAGCTGGTAAGGAAGGGCATTAGATATGAACGATCCTATCGCAGATATGCTCACACGCATTCGTAACTCTTCATTGCGCGGCAAATCCGTAGTCGAGACACCAGCTTCAAAGTTGCGTGCTTGGGTATTGGACGTGTTGGCTGATGAAGGCTACATTCGCGGCTATGAAGCAACGACAGGCAAAGATGGTCACCCGGCTATCGAAATCAGCCTGAAATACTACGAGGGCGAACCTGTTATTCGTGAATTGAAGCGGGTTTCAAAACCTGGTCGTCGCGTTTACATGGGCGTTAATGACATTCCAGTGGTCCGTCAGGGCCTAGGCGTGTCGATTGTCTCCACCCCACAGGGTGTGATGTCGGACGCAAAAGCACGTGCAGCCAATGTTGGCGGCGAAGTGCTCTGCACCGTATTCTAAGGAGAACAAGATGTCTCGTATTGGTAAAAAACCAGTCGGTCTTCCAGCAGGCGTAAGCGCTTCTGTGTCCGGCCAAACCATCGAAGTCAAAGGCCCTAAGGGCACACGTTCGTTCTCAGCAACGGATGATGTGACACTTACGGTCGAAAACGATGCTGTATCTGTCACTCCACGTGGCAAATCCAAGCGCGCACGCCAACAGTGGGGCATGAGCCGCACACGGATTGCAAACTTGGTCATCGGCGTTACTGACGGCTTCAAAAAAGAACTAGAGATCCAAGGTGTTGGTTATCGTGCTGCCATGACTGGCAACACGCTTAAGCTTAACTTGGGCCTGTCTCACGATGTTGATTATGTTGCACCTGAAGGCGTAACGATCACATCTCCAAAGCAAACCGAAATTGTGGTTGAAGGCATTGACGAACAAGCTGTTGGTCAAGTTGCTGCCGAGATTCGCGCTTGGCGTAAACCAGAGCCTTATAAAGGCAAAGGTATTCGCTATAAGGGTGAATTCGTCTTCCGCAAAGAAGGCAAGAAGAAGTAAGGAACGCACAGATGGCAAACAGCAAAAGAACACTGTTTCTGAAGCGCCGCATGCGCGTTCGGAACAAACTACGCCGGGTAAACGCGGGACGCTTGCGTCTCTCCGTTCACCGCTCAAACAAAAACATCAGCGCCCAGCTGATCGACGATGTGAATGGCGTGACGCTTGCGTCAGCATCCACACAAGAAAAATCATTGGGTGTTGTTGGCAAAAACAACGTTGAAGCGGCTGCTAAAGTCGGTACAGCGATTGCTGAGCGGGCACTTAAAGCAGGCGTTGAAACCGCTTACTTTGACCGTGGTGGTTTCCTCTTTCACGGTAAGGTTAAAGCAGTTGCTGACGCCGCTCGTGAAGGTGGCTTGAAGATCTAAACGACTTGAAGGCGGCTCCTTTCGTTAGGGGCCGCCTCGATGATCCGGGGACAGTCGTCCACTTGGATCGAAATTAACGAGCGCTTGCTCACTCATTAAAGGATGTTCTCATGGCAGAACGTGAAAACCGTCGCGGCCCACGCCGCGATCGTGAAGAAACACCGGAATTTTCAGATCGCCTAGTCGCGATCAACCGTGTTTCCAAAACTGTTAAAGGTGGTAAGCGCTTTGGCTTCGCCGCACTTGTAGTTGTTGGTGACCAAAAAGGTCGCGTCGGCTTTGGTAAAGGTAAAGCGAAAGAGGTTCCTGAAGCCATTCGCAAAGCCACAGAGCAAGCAAAACGCCAAATGATCCGTGTTCAATTGCGCGAAGGCCGCACATTGCACCACGACATGGAAGGCCGTCACGGCGCAGGCAAAGTTGTTATGCGGTCCGCACCTGAAGGTACTGGTATTATTGCTGGTGGTCCGATGCGTGCTGTTTTCGAAATGTTGGGTGTTAAAGACGTTGTGTCTAAATCCATCGGTTCGCAAAACCCGTACAACATGATCCGCGCCACTATGGACGGTCTACGCAAAGAGTCTTCGCCTCGTGCGGTTGCTCAACGTCGTGGCAAAAAAGTAGCTGACATTCTGCCAAAGCGTGATGACGCGCCGGCTGCAGAAGCAACTGCTGAAACAGCAGAAGCATAAGGACCAGCATCATGGCTAAAACAATCGTTGTAAAACAAACTGGCTCTCCAATCCGTCGCCCTGCAAAGCAGCGCGCAACTTTGGTTGGTCTTGGCTTGAACAAAATGCACAAAACACGCGAATTGGAAGACACACCTTCCGTACGCGGCATGGTGCGCTCGATCTCTCACATGGTCGAGATCATCGAAGAAAAAGGCTGAACCTAACGGTTCAGCATAGGGCAGGGCTCATCCCGCCTGAGATAGAAACGCCTCGTTGGAAACAGCGGGGCGTTTTCTATTTCTGTGCAGCGATTATTTCAGATTTGCTTAGTTGATATTTGTCGGCGAACTTGTGACGTGCCGCGACCAACCGAGGATCGTCTGGTTTAAGGCCGAGCGTCTTAATGAATTCGATGCGTTGTTGTGACACTAATTCATCTCGGCCAATTGCGGTGCCCATAAACCGATCAATGACATTGCCGCCAGGTGAGACATGAAACCAACGTTTGAAATCACGAAAATGATGTTGTGCGTGCAAACCGGTAATATGACGCTCCACCCAAGTCTTCTTAACCGGAAGATGAGCAGTCATATGAAACCATTCGTAGGTGAGGAAAGTTCCGACACCTCCAACTAAAACGAGCGCGGCTGGAATAACGCTTGAATATTCTGGCAGGACCAAGCTCGTCAGGAGCCATACCGCGCCGTAGTTAACCATCAAGATAGGTGATGAAATCCACGACGGAGCGAAGAAAAGAGGAATGTTAGTTGGGAAATCATGATGCCCATAATGTGCTTGATAAAGGATGTCGAACTTCCATTGTTCCGTGGTGGGTGGCAAATGAAAGATGTGCCTATGCAAAGAGTATTCATTGAGCATTTGCAGTGGGATACCAAGCAAAGCCACAAAGAGCGACCACCATGGTCCGTGGAATATCACCAATATAAGACCAGCGATGAAAGCAAAGATCATAGGAGGGACCGATTGATGGCTAATCATGATCTTCAAACGGGATGGGAATTGGACTGTTTGTGACATCGTTAAATCACATCACATCAACTTGCTGCATGGCAACCATGTTCGTCACGTCAACTACCACTTGATCCTATTCGGTACGAGGGCT
>JAGSGK010000131.1 GCA_023955215.1 Paracoccaceae bacterium | reverse complement strand
GAGAAGCTATCGACCACATGAAAACCAGTGCCCTTAGGTTGGGCGATTAACATGCGGCAACTATTTGTACCCAGATCAAGCGCTGCGTAGAGCGGTTTTGATACGGGCCGTGCCGGTACGGGGCTCAGAATAGGACCCATTACTGGGCTTTCGGCCTTATGTTCGAGCGCGACCGCACCTTTGGGACGCTTTGGCGCCATGGGTTGCGCCTTTCATTACGAGTTACGTTGACGATAGGCCTTGCCAGCCCCCCGCGCAAGTGGCCCGTTGGTCCTTTACGTCTGCATTGGCGTTTTTCTCGTTCATAAAAGACATGAAGATTTTGGGTGTTCCAGATACTGGTCAAACCGAGCGTCACAGATTAGCGATAGGTCGCGGAATGATCTGTTTCTGTCGAAAAACGGCGCCGGAATCGGAAATGGCTGTCTTAGATAATAAATAGAGGCGAAAAATGAATCAGGGAGCACCACTTATATGCCAGATGTAACAATCGTTTATTGGCGTGATATTCCAGCCCAAGTGATTGTGGGTAAAGGACGTCGTGGTTCCAAACGCCAGCTTGAAGAACGTTTTGAACAAGCGATTGATCGTGCGGCTATGAAGGTGAACGCCAAGGACGCTGATGCATATTTGGCAGAATGGCGTAAAGCGGCTCCTTACCCGATGGACGGTGATCCTGACGAAATCGTCGAAGCCGAGGCTTTGCGCCTTGAAGCTGAGTACGACCAAGAACGCCTCAAAGCCCTTATTGCCAACGACGGACACGCCTAAAGAACAGGCCCTAAGAAAGGGAAGCCAATGGCTTTGCTCAACTTTAAAAAATCCGAGGGTCCAATCGCTGGCTCCCTTAGCCCTGAAGTCGAAGCCTTTTTGCAAGGTTATTCGATTGAAGTAATGCCGCGCACCGCTTCTAAAGTTGAAGACTTTCGCGCAATTCTTCCCAAAGGCACCCGCGTTTATGTCGCCCACATCGAGGGCACTCCGATTGAGGACATGGTTTCCACAGCCGCGCGTTTGAACGCGGAAGGCTTTGATGTAATGCCGCACTTCCCTGCCCGCATCATCAAGGATCAGGCCACTTTGACCGACTGGATTGCGCGCTATCAAGGTGAAGCAAACGTCAATCAAGCCTTGTTGCTGGCGGGTGGCGTGACCAAGCCCCACGGTGATTACCATTCTTCGATGCAATTGATGGAAAGTGGTGAGTTCGACAGAGCAGGATTCAAACGCCTACATGTTGCGGGGCATCCGGAAGGCAATAAAGACATCGACCCCACGGGCGGTATGGCCAATGTGGACGAAGCTTTGCGCTGGAAACAAGACTTTTCAAACCGCTCGGATGCTGAGATGGCTTTAGCTACACAGTTCGCATTTGAGTCCGGCCCAATTATTGAATGGGCTAAATCCTTAAAGGACGCTGGAATCGACATCCCGATCCACATCGGGATCGCAGGCCCGGCCAAGCTTCAAACCATGATCAAATTCGCCATCGCTTGCGGTGTTGGTCCCTCTTTGCGTGTGCTGCAACGCCGCGCAAAAGATGTAACCAAACTGCTGCTCCCCTTTGAACCAACTGAGGTAATTAGCGAACTGGCTGCGCATGCCGCGGCCAACCCTGATACAAACATCGTCAAAGTGCATTTCTTCCCACTGGGTGGGATCAAGACAAATGCAAACTGGGCTATTTCGAACGGTGGCAGCGCAGCTGTTCCCGTTAACGCATCTTAATTTCGTCTTCTAAGGACACAGCACATGACCCGTACAATCGTAGAATCGAAAACCAAAACAGCCATTATTGGCTTTGACCAACCGTTCTGCGTTATCGGCGAGCGGATCAATCCAACGGGTCGCAAAATTTTGTCTGAAGAGCTTGAACGGGGTGATTTTTCCCGTGTTGAGGCTGATGCCGTCGCCCAAGTCATGGCTGGTGCCAATATTCTTGACGTGAATTCAGGCGCTGTGTTCTCGAATAAGATGGCAGAAGACCCACGTTATGCTGATAACAACTTTGTTGAACCGATGTTGATGAAAGAACTCATCGAACGCGTTCAGGCGATCGTTGACGTGCCTTTGTGCATCGATAGCTCTGTTCCGGGCGCTTTGGAAAACGGTTTGGCTGCGGCTGAAGGGCGTCCATTGTTGAACTCTGTGACTGGCGAAGAAGACCGCATGGAATTGGTTCTGCCGTTGGTTAAGAAATACAATGTCCCAGTTGTTGCAATTTCGAACGATGATACCGGCATTTCTGAGGATCCAGATGTTCGTTTTGCCGTCGCCAAGAAGATCGTGGAACGCGCCGCTGATTTTGGCATCCCCGCTCATGACATCGTGGTTGATCCATTGGTGATGCCAATTGGTGCTATGGGAACCGCTGGATTGCAGGTTTTCGCACTGGTACGGCGTTTGCGTGAAGAACTGGGTGTGAACACTACTTGTGGTGCCTCAAACATCTCGTTCGGATTGCCGAACCGTCACGGTATAAACAACGCGTTTTTACCAATGGCTATGGCTGCAGGGATGACGTCAGCGATTATGAACCCTGTAGCCTTGCCTATTGGTCCAAAGAAGATTGCAGCAAAGCGTGCTGAAGTTGAAGCCGCTGGCATTGTTCTTCCCGCGGATATGGAAGACGAGGCCTTCGTACAAATGTTCGGGCTTGGCTCAACCAAACCACGTGCAGGTAAAGAAATGGAAGCTATTCGCGCCGCCAATTTCCTTACAGACAATGACCCACATGGCACCGAATGGATTAGCACGAACAAAGTTGCCCCAAAAGCGGGCGATGAAGGTCGTGGTCGCGCCGGTCGTGTTGGTGGGCGTCGTCGTCGCACGTAAAGTTGATTTTAAGTTACAAAAGGGTCGTCCAGCATAATGTTGGGCGGCCCTTTTTTAATTGTTTTAATTTAAGTTACTGCAAGGCGTTGCTTACCTCGTCCCATTGAGATCAAGAAATTCTTTTCTTCTTGAGCGGCCTCAAAGTCCGCCTTGCCCCTCATTCCGTGCCATCCACATGCAATAAGGGACTGCGCGACCGCTCCACCCAGTGTGTTTCCAGGTCCAGCGACAATAAACATGTCAGGTGCAAATTCCTGTGCGGCAGCTTTGATTGCACCTGCAAAGTCATAGGTCTGCGTTACTTGGGAACCCAATGTATAGTCCCATATCGCTTTGGTATCGCAGCCATCTGGCCACCAAATTTTACCAAAGCCATCAATTAACGGTACCTTAGGTGCAGACACCCTTAAATCAGCTAACTGTGCACGACCTTGCGCCGCGACCACTTCCTGTAAAGGACTGTGAAACGCTGCATGGTTTTGCAAGCGCATCGGGAAGTGTCCAACGTTAGGAACTGTGATTTCAAATGCCGCCAAACCCTTCTCATTGCCTGCAAAAACAAGGATTCCGCCGAGGTTGATAGAGATACAAAGGTCATGACCTGTTTTGGTGTCGATCTGTTTGACCAATGCCAGAAGTCCAGTTTTCACAACCTCATCAACAACCCAGCCTGCATCACAAACTGAGTAGACTAGCTGCCCACCAATCAGGTTCTGTTGCATAAGGTTGCCCATGGTGTTCACCAGGCGAAACCCATCTTGATCAGAAACAGCACCTGCAAGTGCCATGGCAATATACCAACCCATGGAATTGCCCGTAACTGCGACAACTTCGATATCATCCGCTAATGAACTGCCGTCGCAAAATGCACTTGCGTAGATCAAGCCAGAAGCATTGTCGCCGCGCGTATAGACGCTTGCATCGAATATTTCAGCGGCGTCTAGCGTTGTTATGGCAGATTGTCCCAACGCAGCACGCTGGGCGTCAAAGCCGTTCAATTCGGCGTCAAAACGTGGGCTGTGTTGCTTGAGGTATCCCAATTCAGGTGCGTTATATGTTCCGCGCCCCGGACAAATAAGAACTGCGCGGCGCGTCATTTTTCACCCCGTTTAATCAATTTGTGTGCCGCATCAATAATACTATCCTTGGAAGGCATAGTTGCACCATATGCAGGACCTGTCGCGATAAAGCTGTCTTCGGCCACCAACCTAGCGAAATTGCTAATGTTTGCCTCAGCGAACAACGCCATCAACCCTTCGGCCTGCCCGCCAGTGCCCCGACATTCATCAACGATTAGAACATTCTTGCAGCCGTCAATTGCGCGAAACAAAGCTTCGTGGGGCAATGGCGCCAACCATCGCAAATCGATTACGCGGGTTTTGACCCCTTCATTTTCCAACACATTGACCGCTTGGCGCGATAGGTAATGACCATTACCATAAGTTACGATTGCCAGATCCTGCCCATTGCCATGAATACCAACCTCGCCCAACCCGATCCGCTTTTCAGGCGATGGATAGGTATCCATCCAAGTGCCATCTCCATCCTCAAGATCACGAGTGTGGTAAAGGGCAATCGGCTCGACAAAAACCACAACCCGCTGTTCTTCACGTGCAAGTCGCACTGACTCGCGCAACATCCCAGCAGCATCTGCGCCACTTGATGGACATGCAATTATGACGCCCGGAATATCACGCAATACAGCAAGGGAGTTGTCATTGTGAAAATGTCCACCAAACCCCTTTTGATAGCCAAGGCCCGCAACGCGCAACACCATTGGGTTGGTGAACTGGCCGTTGGAAAAGAAAGAGAGCGTTGCCGCCTCTCCGCGTAGTTGATCCTCAGCGTTGTGCAAATAAGCAAGGAACTGGATTTCAGGGATTGGGATAAAACCGTTGTGAGCCATACCAATTGCAAGGCCCAAAATTGATTGCTCGTCCAATAGACTGTCGATGACACGCGCCGGTCCAAATCGTTTCTGAATTTTCTGAGTGACACCATAAACGCCGCCCTTGAGACCTACGTCTTCTCCCATCATGACCACTTCAGGATGGTCCAGCATCAGGTCAGTAAGAGCCCAATTTATCAGCTTTCCCATAGTTTGTGGCGATGTTTGAGTTTTTAGCTCGTTACCAAATGCGATTCTACGGGCGTCGGTATCCACCCCGTTGCTTGGCTTGCACCCGCGCGCTGGTGGTATGATGCTCTCCATGATCTGGCTGGCTGATGATAGCCGTGGGCGTTTGACGGCTTCATGTGACAGGGTATCTACTCGTTTTTGGGTTTGATTATACATCTCAAGTGCACGTTCCACACTAAGTGCACCGGCATCACGCAACAGCCGGACCGAATGCAATAATGGATCGTTTGCTTCGTCTTGTTCCACTTCTGATTTTGGCAAATATGTGGTGGCGACATCTGGTCCTGCGTGCCCGTACAGGCGGACCATCCGCAGGTGTAAAAATGCGGGTTTCTTACGTGTACGTACATATGCGGCTGCTTCTTGTGTGACCGCGTATGTGTCATAGATATCAAGTCCATCCGCCTCGAAATACTTAACCCCTGGCCTATGTTTCATCGATGCCGCGATCCAGCCATGGGGTGTTTTCGTGGAAATCCCGATTCCGTTATCTTCACAAACAAACAAAAGTGGCAAAGGTGCCGATTGAACAGATGACCAACCCGCTGCATTGAAGGCCCCTTGCGCGGTTGAGTGATTGGCCGACGCGTCACCAAATGAGCAAATCGCGATGCCGTCTTCTGGCAACTGGCGGTGTTCAGGTGCGTGACGGCGTGCCGTGCCAAGTGAATAAGCAGCCCCAAGCGCCTTTGGCAGATGACTGGCAATCGTAGAAGTCTGTGGCGGGATAAACAGGTCTTTGGAACCCAGAACCTTATGACGCCCCCCACTAATTGGATCATCCATAGAACATGCAAAACTGAGCAGCATGTCCCACGTCATCGTTTGCCCCCTTACTTGATCTGCTCGGGCCAGTTGAAACGCTGCATCACGGTAGTGCAAAAACGCAATGTCATTGGGGCGCAGTGCGCGGGCGACTGCAGCCATGCCTTCGTGCCCAGATGAACCAATGGTGTAAAACCCCTGCCCTTCCTTTTGCATGCGACGGCTGGTGATATCCAACGCGCGGCTGGTTAGCTGAGCGCGATAGATTTCAACCGCTGTGTATGGGTCTAGACCCGATTTTGGCGCTGCACCGGTTGGAAAATCATTGGCAGCAACACGACGCAGGAAATTGCCGTGAACAATATTGGCGCGATCCATGATGAATTCCTATTTGGCGTCTTGAAGGATGAGATCTTTATACAATTCGCGGATTTTATGGAAAACAGGACCAGCTTTGGCTCCGCCAATCACCCTGCCATCGATTTCGAACACAGGCGTTTGTGCACCAAAGGTTCCCGTGAGGAACACTTCATCCGCGCTGTAAGTATCAACCAACGAATAATTTCTCTCAAACACTGGGATGTCGTTGGCGCGGCAAAGATCGATTACCTTTTGGCGGGTAATCCCGTTCATGCAGTAGTCACCTGTTGATGTCCAAACCTGGCCCTTTTTAACGATAAAAAAGTTGCAAGCGTTGGTGGTGTTTACGAAACCGAACGGATCAAGCATGAGTGCTTCGTCGGCCCCTGCACGTAATGCGTGGTTCAACGCGATGATGCAGTTTAGCTTGGAATGCGAGTTCAACTTGGAATCTTGGGTCAACGGCAAGCCACGGTGATGCGGTACCGTGTGCAGGCGAATACCGCGTTCAATCACGCTATCATCGGGCTTGGAGTGTTCCGCGATGATCACGATCGTAGAGCCAAAGACGCTGAGGTGTGGATGTTGGAACGGCTTGCGCTTTTTGCCCCGTGTCACCATCATCCTTATATGGGCATCGTTGTTCATGCCATTTGCGGCAAGAGTATCGTGGATGGCTTGCACCAGCTCTTCGCGCGTTTTACCGATTTCCAGATCAATATACAGCGCTGCCTCAAGCAGGCGGTCAATATGGTCGTCCATGAAGGCGATATGCCCATCATAGATCCGCATGCCCTCCCACACTCCGTCACCCAGCATAAAACCGCTGTCATAGACTGACACCACAGCTTGCTCACGCGGGACAAGATTGCCATCAACGTAAATGAGGATATTTTCATTACGAACGTCTTCGGGAGCATCGTGAGTGGAAACATGATCGGGTGATGTCATGAGCTGGCCTTTATGTGTTGGGTGTTGCCAAATGGCGTTACCAGATTTACCCAAAACAGATGCCTATGTGGTCGCCGGGTCAAGCCAAGATAACGCAACTATCGTCGTTGGCCCTTAACAAAGGAAAAATACGCAATGACGCCGTCTGATTCAATGAAAATGCACCTTAATTCTGGTGAAATGCAGGCTGAAATCTCGTCATTGGGGGCTACGCTTGTGCGTTTATCGCGCGGTGAACGCGACCTAATATTGGGTATTCATAATTTGACTGATCGATCTATAAACGATTTTTATGCTGGGGCTATTGTAGGTCCAGTCGCCAACCGTGTTTCAGGCGGTAAGGTCAAAATTGACGGGCAGACATTTCAGATGGAATGCAACGAAGGTGGTGCCACTTCGCTACATTCGGGGGATGATGGGCTACATACTTTGGATTGGGAGGTGAGTGACGCTTTGCCGGACAGCGTGTCGTTGAAGGTGCACCTGCCCGATGGTTACAATGGATTGCCCGGCAATCGTGAAATTTCAGTTTTATATACATTAAGCGGACATGGTCTTACCGTAACAATCACGGCGCAAACTGATAAAAAAACGCCGATCAATATCGCACACCACCCTTATTGGGCGCTTCAAACCGATCAGTCGAAATTGAAGCTGACTATCTGGGCCGAAAACTATCTTCCGAAAGCTGCTGATGGGGTGCCGACGGGTCAGATTCAGGCAGTCGCAAATGGTCCCTTTGATTTCACTATGCAACGTGAAATTGGCCCGAATGCCAGATTAGACCACAATTGGTGTCTAAGTAATGCAAAGCAAGAAACACCTCGCCCTGTGGCTACATTGCAGGCTTCAGATGGCCTTCAGCTAAATATCGCGACAACTGAAGTGGGGTTGCAGGTCTATACCGGTTCTGCTCTTCCCAACTTGAATGCGCCCCAATGCACAGCAAATCAAATCCGACCTAATGCTGGAATTGCACTAGAAGCCCAAGGGTGGCCGGACGCACCAAACAAGCCAACATTTCCCAGCATAATGCTCGAACCAAGCGAGACCT
>JAGSGK010000194.1 GCA_023955215.1 Paracoccaceae bacterium | reverse complement strand
TCAACATTATGCACCAAAGTTGGCTGACCAAAGATACCAACTGATGCTACAAACGGCGGGCGATGCCGCGGCATACCACGTTTGCCCTCAATCGATTCAATCATCGCACTTTCTTCACCGCAAATATACGCGCCCGCACCACGACGCAGATCGATGTAGCCTGCTTCAACAAGTCCAGCATCTTCCAAGGCTGCAATCTCTTTTGCCAAAATATGCAAAACCGCCGGATATTCATCGCGCATATAAATATAACAAGTATCTGCTTCCACAGCCCAAGCCGCAATCAACATCCCCTCAAGGAAAACATGCGGTTCCCGTTCTAGGAAATACCGATCCTTAAACGTACCAGGTTCGCCCTCGTCGCCGTTTACTGCCAAATATCGCGGCCCTTCGTTCATACGAACAAACGACCATTTTTTGCCTGATGGAAAACCTGCACCACCCATGCCACGCAAGCCGCTTTCCAGAACTTCGTCTTGTAGCTGGTCTGGCGTTTTGGAGCCTGCACGCAAAGCCTCGAGCGTTAGGTAACCGCCATCTCCGTGATATGCATCAAATGCTTCGTATTCTGGGATGTGGGGGTGAGTATCATCAGCTTTTATAGCAGCTTCAACTTTTTCAACTGTCGCATGATCAACGTGATTGTGACCCAATTCGAGCGTCGGCGCCGTATCGCAACGCCCCATACACGGCGCACGTAAAACCCGCACATCTTTCCCGCTGGAATATTTCGCAGCCAAATCACGCAACAATTCTTCTGAACCAGCCAACTCACAAGCCAAACTATCACAGACACGAATAGTCAGATTGGGTGGCGTCGCCTCGCCCTCTTTTACCACATCAAAATGAGCATAAAACGTAGCAACTTCATAGACTTCCGTTTGCGCCATCTTCATTTCTTCGGCCAAAGCCGCCAAATGCGCGGCAGACAAATGCCCAAAATCATCTTGGATCAAATGAAGATGTTCGATCAATAAATCTTTGCGACGTGGACAATCTCCCAACAGGGCCTGAACTTCAACTAAAGCATCGTCTTGTACCTGCCGCCCCTTAGGCGTGTGACGACCTTTACCCTTACCAGATTTCCAAACACCTTTACGCTCATCGAGTGCCATGCCGTTCACCTTCTAAAATTTGTGCCATTTATACGCACACGACAGCATACAAGCGACGCCGAAAAGCGACAGAATAAAGGGGAATAACGCTGAGGTGAGCTTAAACCTTGTTTCTTAACCTTTGTTGGGTATCTAGTGGCATCACACTGCACCCAGATATCACCATGTTACGATATGTAAGCGTCTTTTCTGTTGTCACTTTATTGCCAGCAGGACTGCTGCTTTGCGCATCTACCTTTGGTGGATTTTGGACGGCCTTTCCTATCGTAATACTAAGTGTCGTCAGCCATATCGCGGACGAATTGTTCGAAAATCGCCCTGATACCCAAATAGAACATCTTTTCAAAAACACCCTCCCACTATTCCTTGCCCTTTTGCATTTTGCTCTATTGGTAACGGCGGTATGGTCGCTAGCTTATCAACCATTTACGTTACCTACAAAATTCGCCCTATTCGTCGGATACGCAATTTATTTTGCGCATGTATCAAATGCCGTCGGTCACGAGCTTATTCATCGAACACGCCGTTTTCCGTACGCACTTGGCAAATGGCTTTTCATCTCCATTCTGTTTGGTCATCATGCCTCTTCGCATCGTCTAATCCACCATCCTTATGTCGCCACGCGATACGACCCAAACACCGCGCGTTATAACGAAAATTTTTATTGGTTTTTTGTCCGCGCGTGGCGAGGCTCATTCCTTGCGGGTTTAAGCGCAGAAAATGAGCGGCTCGGCCATGATGTGGGGAGCCGCGCTGTAGCGATAAAAAACCCATACTTTACCTATATCTTGGGTAGTTTTTTGTGTCTTGGCTTGATCGCTAGTCTCGCTGGTTGGGTCGCGTTTGCGATATATCTCGCCCTCGCATTCACATCTCAAGCCGGCCTCCTAGTAACTGATTACGTCCAACATTACGGGCTAACACGATCCGAAGGCCCTGACGGGAAATTCCCACCCGTTGCACCGCATCATAGCTGGAATTCTCCCCATTGGTTCACCCGAAACCTAACACTAAACGCGCCTCTACACTCAGATCATCATTCAAAACCCAATCGTCCCTACACGGACTTACAAATCCATTCAAAAGAAACCGCACCGCAATTGCCCTACAGCCCGGGTATCATGTCTGTTTTGGCGCTATACCCACCACGTTGGCGCAAAGTGATGCACCCCCTTGTGGCTAAATGGGCCATGCGCCACCGAAATTTACAGTAATTGACAGCTTTGATTGCATCTCAAAGGTGCAATTGGCATAAGTAGCAAAACAGTATGATTGATAAAAATTGCGCAATTTCATCACGACCCTTTTCGTTTTCATTAGCCTAGCGGTTAACGCACAGGAAAATGGCGAAACGATAGTCTCGGCAAAAGAGTTCCAAAGCCTATCTCAAGGCAAAACTATGTACTTCTCACAAGACGGTTTCTTTTTTGGCGCAGAACAGTTTTACAGCCGCCGTCGCTCTCTTTGGCAAAACAATGCGAAAGAATGCCTTGATGGCGAATGGTATGTGAAAGAGGACTTTATCTGTTTTAATTATGGTCTAGATACCGATCCATCGTGCTGGCATTTCTTCAGAAAAGGCGGCAGCTACTACGCAAGATCCGAGGGAACTACATCGACTGATTTTGACATCTTCATGTACAACATCGACACCAAGCCGTTGGATTGCAAGGGTCCAGATGTGGGCGCTTAGACAGCCCTAAAACAGACTCCCCTGCCCTTCATCTTTTTTTGGCTTTGGCTTGGCAACTTTGGCCTTTTCGGGCTTGGTAGGCACAACTGTCGTCATAGTAGTCGCACCTGCGCCAACAGCCAATCGCCCATCCTTAAACTGAATTTCCAGTCCCGCAGCCGCTTGTGCCGCAACGGTATCAGAAACCAACACTCCATCCACATCTCGAACCACTGCATAACCGCGCTCCAGTGTCGCTTGATACCCCAAAGTTTCACGTAGCCGTTCCAGATTATTCAAACGTTTCCGTTCCCCTTCAACCTTGCTTTGATATGAACGGACAAAATTGCGCCCCACCCGTTGCAAAGTATCTTTTTTCGCGACCACGCCCCGCTGCAAGACTTGTGGTCGCAGCCCAGCGCCATGTTCAACAACCTGCGCTTTGCGCTGATCGATCACGGTCTGCAATGCGCGTGGCAACCTTCCACCTAGCAAATCGAGCCTTTGGGCCTGCATTGCCAAAATATCCGCAGGATTCGGCAGTGCCCGCGATAGATCTCGTAATCGTTGCTGTCGCCGTGCCAATCCATCACTCAAGGCACGAACCCGACGTTCTTCCATCGACGCAAGCCAAGCGACTAATTCCGAACGAACAGGAACCGCGAGTTCAGCAGCAGCCGTTGGGGTCGGCGCGCGTTGATCTGAAACATAATCAATCAACGTCGTATCGGTTTCGTGCCCGACTGCCGAAATCAGCGGAATATCTGACGCTGCCGCAGCGCGTGCCACGGCCTCTTCATTAAAGCCCCATAAATCCTCAATCGAGCCACCACCCCGCGCAACAATAATCAAATCAGGCCTTGGCATCGAGCCACCCGCAATCATCTTATTGAAACCGCCAATCGCTGCCGAAACCTCTGGCGCGCACCGATCCCCTTGAACAGCCACAGGCCAGATCAATACCTTTCGTGGAAAACGATCCTTCAGGCGATGCAAAATATCGCGAATTACCGCCCCAGAAGGCGACGTCACAACGCCGATCACTTCGGGCAAATACGGTATGGGTTTCTTGCGATCGACATCAAACAAACCTTCGCTCGCCAACGCTTTTTTACGTTTTTCCAACATGGCCATCAACGCACCAACACCAGCCACGCGCAATTCCAACACATTCATTTGGTACTTCGATTGCTTGGGAAAGCTTGTCAACTTTCCCACCGCTACAACTTCCATACCCTCTTCGGGTTGAACAGACAGCTTGCTTGCCTGTCCTTTCCAAGTCACCGCATTCAGCACCGCGCCTTCGTCTTTCAGATCGTAATAGATATGCCCCGACGCATAGCGATTCACACGTCCAATTTCACCGCGCACCCTTACATACGAAAACTGTCCCTCAATTGTTCGCTTTACCACCCCAGAAATTTCAGAAACGCTAAACTCAGGGGCATTTTGCCCTGGTTCTGGATCATCAATCAGGTCAGACATTGGCGCACTCTCTTGCGGTTCAGCTCACCCAACCATAAAAGAACCACAACCACTGGGGCAAGAGCGGAGAGCAGTCATGAACATCCTTATTTTAGGCAGCGGCGGGCGCGAACACAGCCTTGCGTGGGCCGTCAAACAAAACCCAAAATGCGACCACCTCATTTGCGCGCCAGGAAATGCAGGCATGGCGCAAATCGCCAACTGCATGCCGCTCGATATCAATAATGGTCGGGATGTCGTCGCATTTTGTGGCGAACACAATATCGACTTCTGCATAATTGGGCCAGAAGCCCCCCTTGCAGCAGGTGTAGCCGACGATCTGCGTGCCGCGAACATCCTCACGTTCGGCCCGTCCGCACAAGCCGCGCAATTAGAGGCCTCCAAAGCCTTCACTAAAGAAATTTGCGACGCGTCAGGCGCACCAACCGCAGATTACGCCCACTTTAAGGATGCAAAAGCCGCAAGAGCCTACATCATCCAACAAGGCGCACCGATTGTCGTCAAAGCCGACGGCCTCGCCGCTGGTAAGGGTGTTATTGTCGCCATGACAGTACAAGAAGCCCTCGCCGCCGTGGACGATATGTTCGACGGCTCTTTTGGCGAAGCCGGCGCAGAAGTTGTGATCGAAGAATTCATGACAGGCGAAGAAGCCTCCTTCTTTGTCTTGTCAGACGGCACCTCCATCTTGCCAATCGGTACAGCCCAAGACCACAAACGCGCCTACGACGGCGACGAAGGTCCAAATACAGGGGGCATGGGCGCTTACTCCCCGGCGCCAGTTCTTACCGAAACCGTGCAGGCAAAAGCCCTCGCAGAAATCGTCCAACCCACGATTGATGAAATGGCCAAACGCGGCACCCCATATGAGGGCGTGCTTTACGCGGGTTTCATGATCAAAGATGGCCAACCTCGTCTCGTTGAATATAACGCGCGCTTTGGCGACCCAGAATGCCAAGTTCTGATGATGCGTCTTGGTGCACAAGCCCTCGACGTCCTAATTGCATGTGCTGAACATCGCCTTGCAGATGCAAAGATAAATTGGGCCGATGATCACGCGTTAACTGTTGTGCTCGCAGCAAAAGGCTATCCAAATGCGTATAAGAAAAACACGCAGATTAATGGCCTACGCGCCATTTCGCAAAACTCTAAAGCGCAGATTTTCCACGCAGGAACCGCATTGAGCAACGATAAGATCCTTGCAACGGGTGGCCGTGTCTTAAATGTTACCGCGCGCGAAGAATCATTGGCAGCTGCACGCGCAGCAGCTTACGATCTTATTGATCAAATTGATTGGTCCGAGGGATTCTACCGCACAGATATCGGTTGGCGCGCGCTCTAATTATCGCGCCGCCGCGCGAACTGCACCTGCAATATCCGTAATAACCTGTTTTAACAGACCAGCATCTTCACATTCACCCATCACGCGCACCAACGGTTCGGTGCCTGACTTGCGGATCAACAACCGTCCGTTCTTCGCAAGTGCTGCTTCGCCATCTGCAATTGCCTGCTTCACAATTGCACTATCCATTGGATCAGCACCGTCACCATAGCGCACGTTTTCCAGAATCTGCGGATACGGCTCAAATACGCGCGCCAATTCCGATGCTTTCTTTCCTGATTGCACCAACGCTCCCAAAAACTGCAATCCAGCGATCAATCCATCACCCGTGGTCACGAAATCGCGCATGACAATATGCCCCGATTGCTCTCCACCAAGGTTAAATCCACCTTCACGCATAGCCTGCACGACATATCGGTCACCCACATT
>JAGSGK010000201.1 GCA_023955215.1 Paracoccaceae bacterium | reverse complement strand
CTGAACGTAAACGGCGATGGTTCGCGGTTTTCCCATTTGGGGTTCCCAGTTATCGCCGACAGTATTGATGGGTTTGCAGGTCCATTGGCTGGTGTACTTGCCGGACTTGATTGGGCGGCTGAGCAAGGCGCGAATAGCATTGTGACCGCAGCGGCAGACACGCCGTTTTTCCCGTCTGATTTGGCTGCACAGCTACACCGTGAGGGAGAAGGGATGGCACATCCTTTGGTTATAGCAGCGACGCCTGATCCTAAACGCGGCACCTCACGCCATCCCACTTTTGGACTTTGGCCCGTCGCATTGCGTGAAGATTTGCGTGCGGCCCTATTGGGTGGAGTGCGTAAAGTTGTGCAATGGACTGACAGTCATGATGGGCGGTTGGCCATGTTCCCTGTTGATCAGGTAGATCCTTTCTTTAACGTAAACACACCCGAAGATTTGGCACAGGCAGAGGCGATGTTATGAGAGTCTATGGCGTGGTCGGTTGGAAGAATGCGGGCAAAACAGGATTGATGGAACGGCTGGTTACAGAAATCTCTGGACGTGGTTTCAGCGTTTCCACTGTTAAACATGCCCACCATACCTTTGATGTGGATCACGAGGGCAAGGACAGCTATCGCCACCGCATTGCCGGTGCCCGTGAAGTGTTGTTAGCCTCGCGCAACCGGTTTGCATTAATGCACGAGATGCGTGGTGATGATGAACCAACACTGAGCGAGTTGTTGGGAAAATTGGCCCCCGTCGACTTGGTTCTGATCGAGGGGTATAAACGCGACGCGCACTCAAAGATCGAAGCGTTTCGCGCTGAAACGGACAACCCTTTGATCGCGACAGATGATCCGACCATTCGCGCTGTAGCATCTGACACACCGATGCCACTTGATCGTCCTGTATTCGACCTGGACGACACTGTCGCGGTTGCCGACTTTATTCTGAGTGAAGTGGGGCTAATCAAATGAGCGGTCCAATCACGCC
This sequence comes from Paracoccaceae bacterium, assembly GCA_023955215.1. Classification (GTDB taxonomy): domain Bacteria; phylum Pseudomonadota; class Alphaproteobacteria; order Rhodobacterales; family Rhodobacteraceae; genus Ascidiaceihabitans. Next base: position 4,937 of record JAGSGK010000201.1, on the reverse strand, counting down.
CCCACCACTGGGTAACGACTGTTTTGCATTGCCTGCTGGCGTGCATTGGACACCCGTTGATGAAGCATTGGCGCTGCTGCGTGAACGCATGACGCCTGTAACGGGGCGCGAAACTGTTCCTGTATCTCGTGCAATGGGGCGGGTCTTGGCAGATGACGTGGTTGCGCCGCGTGCTAACCCACCTTTGCCTAACACTGCTGTGGATGGATATGGGTTTGCTGGAGGCCGTCCAGAGGGTCCACATGTCTTGGTGCTACTGGATGAACGCGCTGCTGCGGGCCCGCGATTGGCCACTGTTGTTCCAGAAGGGCGGGCCGTTCGTATTCTAACGGGTGCGGCATTGCCAACTGGTGTGGACACCGTGGTTCTTCAAGAAGATGTGACGGTTGCTGATGGTCAGATTGCTTTCAGCGGCCCAGTTAAGGCGGGTGCCAATACCCGTCGCGCCGGTGAAGACGTTCATAAGGGCGATGTTATCCTGACGGCGGGTCGTCGTGTGACTGTTGCAGATATGGCGATATTAGCCGCGACTGGGGCAGATCACGTTGCTGTACGTGTGCCTTTGCGCGTGGCGGTTATTTCAACCGGTGATGAATTGGTTGAAGCGGGTCAATCAGCTAAACAAGATCAGATTTATGATGCGAACCGTCCGATGTTGTTATCTATGATTACGGCTATGGGCCACGTGCCTGTGGACATGGGACGCTGCGCCGACGATCGTGCCGCCTTAAGCCGCATTTTGGACGATGCGGCCAGCAATGCTGACGTTGTTATCACCAGTGGTGGTGCATCAGCCGGGGATGAGGATCATGTTTCGTCGTTGCTGACAGAGGCTGGCGCAATGCAGATGTGGCGGATCGCGATTAAGCCAGGGCGTCCATTGGCCTTGGGTCTTTGGAACAATACACCCGTATTTGGTTTGCCTGGTAACCCTGTGGCGGCAATGGTGTGTACTTTGGTATTCGCCAGCCCAGCAATGGCTCAATTGGCTGGCGCAGGATGGGTGGCCCCTGTTGGCTATGATGTGCCCGCAAACTTCACAAAATCGAAAAAGGCGGGGCGGCGCGAATATTTGCGGGCGCGAATGTGCGATGGACAAGTCGAAGTGTTCGGGTCTGAGGGCTCAGGTCGCATAAGTGGCTTAAGTTGGGCTGATGGCTTTGTCGAATTGGCAGAGGATGCGCAGACAATCAACAAAGGCGACCTTGTGCGGTACGTTCCCTTTGGGAGCTTTGGCCTGTAATATGGGTCGCTTTTAGGTCGCCAGAGGGTCGTTTGCAGCCTTGCTTGATCGCAGTAGTCTGTCTACGAAGTTTGGATGACAGATACATCGCAAAACCCCGCCAAAAAAACCGTCGTTAACAGTTGGAACGAATGGGATCCATTACACCACGTGATCGTAGGCCGCGCTGACGATTGCCACATCCCACCGGAAGAACCAGCGTTAGACGCGAAGGTTCCCGAAGACAGTGACATGCGTGGCCAATGGGGCCGCCGTCCACAAGAAACCATCGACCGCGCGAATGAGTTGCTCGACAACTTTGCGGATATGCTGACCAAGCGCGGTGTGCGCGTTGATCGCCCAAACAGTATCGATCATTCCCAAAGTGTAACGACACCTGACTTTCACACCGAAAGCCAGTTTGGTTGCATGCCACCACGCGATGTTTTGTTGACTGTTGGTTCTGAAATTCTGGAAGCGACAATGTCTTATCGTTGCCGTTGGTTCGAGTACCTAAACTATCGTCCATTGCTAAAGCAGTATTTTGAAGACGACCCAAAGTTTCGCCACGAAGCTGCGCCAAAACCGCGCCTGACGAACGAAGATTATCACCCCGATTACCTTAGTGACAAAATTGGTGACACGCAGCGTCTGAAGTGGGCTGAAGAAAAGTTCTTTGTGACCACGGAAGAAGAACCATTATTTGATGCGGCTGACGTTTTGCGTTTTGGCCGTGATTTGGTCGTGCAGCATGGGTTTACCACGAACCTTAAAGGGATCGAATGGTTGCGCCGTCACTTCCCTGATCATCGCGTTCACACTGTGAACTTCCCTGGTGACCCGTATCCAATCCACATCGATGCGACATTTACGCCTTTGCGCCCTGGTTTGATCCTGAACAACCCGCAGCGCCGCCTGCCAGAAGAGCAGCGTAAGATGTACAATGACAACGGTTGGGAAATTGTGGACGCAGCCCAACCTGCGCACAACGCACCACCAGCGCTTTGCTATTCATCAACATGGTTGTCTATGAACGTCTTGGTACTAGATCCGAAAACGGTTTGCGTTGAGAAATCTGAGGTCTATCAGGCCGAGCAAATGGATAAGTTAGGCATGAACGTAATCGAAGTCGAATTGCGCGATGCTTATGCCTTTGGTGGTGGTCTGCACTGCTGTACCGCGGATGTGTACCGCGAAGGTGATTGCGAAGATTATTTCCCAAACATGCCATCCTAAGAGAATTGATTTCATCCGCTAGCAAGTTGGCTGGCGGGTGAAACCCTATCGCCGGTTTGCCTTTTTACTAATCACGTCTACCTGTTGAGCAACAAATTGGAGCCGGCCATGAAAAATATCCTGACGCTTTGTACATTCATCTTAGCCAGCCCAATTGCGGTCTTTGCTGGTGAGCCTAATTGCGACGTGAGCTTGGATGTTCGATTTTTAGAGGGTGCTCCAGTTGATCGGTTTGTTCTGACCAACGGATCAGAACGTGGGATTATTCAGGCAGAGGTTCAATTTGATTTACGCCCATCCGCTGGGAAGCTGATTTTTGATACGCAAAGTGGTGGCTCTGGCGTCGAAGTGTACCAACCCTTCGAAAGTACAGCTGCAAATCTGGACGTCGCTGATGGTGCCGAAGGTTTGCGTATGCCACTGGGCGGATTGGAAGCAGGCGCATCAATTAGCTTTACCATTGACGTGGATGATCGCTTAACAGCATCTGACTTGGGACAAATCAGGGTGTCAGGGTCTGAAATGCAAGGCACCGTCGTGACGTTAACAATTGATGAACACAGCTATTCAGCGGTTTTTAACGCGAAGAATTTAGCGGTGATCGATGCAGGTTGTGCTGACAAGATTTAGTCAAACGTACCAGCAACACGACCTAACAACATAAATGCCCGTGCCGTGCGTGTGTCTGAAAGCGCAGAGATTTCGCTGTCATTGGCGCGCGGTTCAAATTCAGCAAATACCTTATCAAATCGGCGTAAAAAGTGGTGCGCTGCATCGCGAAAAATCGGCTCTTGTTTCATACGACCCGAAGTCAAAACCAGTGATGAACGATCCCGAACGCCACCTAGAGCAGCAACCGGGCGACCACGTGTTCCACCCGCGAACTGACGCCAGATCTCTGGGCGCGCACGGTCAGGGCGCAAATCATCCATATAAATGCCGTCTTGGCTTAGTAGGGTCAAAACGTCTTGTGCCGCTTGGATCAGTTGGCTTGCTTCGCGATCCTTAAGGGCACGGCGCAATGCGGCAAAACCAACTTCGTCTTCTGCGGTTTCCGGGAAGTTCATTGCCCGAATAAAGTCTTCTGTTGCCAATGGCGGAGTGATGTCTTCGGCTGTTGTTCCCAATGCGAGGGCAGGTTGATGATCCGTTTCGACAACAACTGGTGTGGTGGAGCGGCTTGGTTCACTGGCAGCGTCCCGACGTGTTGTGAATGTTGCCAATGTTGTTTCCGTCTTGCGTGCGGCGGCTGCGATTTCATCTAACTTGCGGCTAACCGAGGGCTCGTTAGCCAAGTCGCGACCTTGTGATTGCGCGATATACGCCTGACGAATAGCATCGATTGCCGTCTGCAAACGTTGGCTTTCTTCACGCATAACACGGCTGGCACGAGCTGCGGTGGCGGCAACCCAAATCATTGCGACAGGCATAAATATTGCGAGCATCGTCATAAGAAAACGCAATCCGCCACGATCGACAGGTGCATTAGGTTGGTCCGGCAAGGTTAGGAAGAAAATGGCTGCGCCAATCAACCAAATCACACTTAAGACGATTGCGATGGTCTCGATCCCACTGACAGCGCTATGAACTGGGCGGTCGTATATACCCAAAGGGGTCGGGCGGGATTTTGAGGTTTGATTGGACATTTTTCTGCGATCCTATCAGGCGAAAACGATGGAGAGAACTTCGTAAGATTTCACACCGCCGGGTGTGCGTACCTCAACGCTGTCGCCTTCGTCCTTGCCAATAAGAGCACGAGCGATTGGGGATTTGATGTTAAGCAGACCTGCTTCAATGCTGGCCTCATATTCGCCAACGATCTGATAGGTTTTTTCCTCGTCAGTGTCTTCGTCGACCAAAGTGACTTTTGCGCCAAACTTGATCGTACCTGACATTTTTGCAGGATCGATGACATCTGCCAATGAAATAACGCCCTCTAGCTCTTTCACACGTCCCTCGATGAAGGACTGTTTTTCTTTGGCTGAGTGATATTCTGCGTTCTCGGACAAATCGCCGTGTTCACGTGCATCTGCAATGGCTCTGATGATGGTAGGGCGTTCGACCGTTTTCAGGTGCTTTAGCTCTACTTCCAAATCAGTGTGCCCTTTGCGGGTCATTGGGATCTTTTCCATAACATTGGTCCAACTGTGAAAAGCGGCCCAAATGGGCCGCTGTTAAAGGTTACGTTCCAAATGACCCAAAGGGGCATGTAAATGCAAGTGTTCTAAACATGTTGGGCTGTTCTTAGCTGTTGTGTTGCATTGCGTGCGTCAGCTTGGTGTCTTCTTTGGTCGGTCCTGAATGCGATCGTCATTCACGTGCATAAGGATCTGACGCACTGCGTCAGCGATTTGACGGTTCTAAGGCATACAGCCAAACCGCATTTGATTTACGTTGTGTCGAGATTGCATTGACCTGCCTGCTGGGGTAGCAAAATGTGGAAGAATATTTCGTTCGAATCTTGATGTTCGACGCCTAT
>JAGSGK010000001.1 GCA_023955215.1 Paracoccaceae bacterium | reverse complement strand
TACACGGTGAGGAATGCGCGGACACTGATTGTTGCACCTTGCAAATGGAAAAGTATCGCAGGAAACTGCCCAGTGGCCACTCTGAGCTGGTTGCAATGGAGTGGATGCTCCCCAAGTCAGCCCTGAGTGTTGTCGGCCTTAGTTATTAAAAGCTGTGTCCTCAAGTGCGCATGGAGGCGGCACACTCGAGGGGTTCACAAGGCCAGGCAGGGTGCTCGAAGATCATCAATCGTGCATCTCATGTTGTCATCACCGCACCGTAAAATCATGGACGCCGTAGGAAGTCGACCATGAGGCCGCAATGGGAGGGACTTTTCTGCAGCAGCGAACAATCACCGCGAGAAAGGATGAGCCATCTCCCCAGTCGCCAACAGATTGGCAAGGTGCCGTCATGGGCCGCATCTTATATTGAGTAAGTACCACAGGTGAATTGTGCAGTTCTGCAGTCTTTTGGCCACCACAGCACAAGTATTCCCCTAGGTTAACCCAGCGTCCCATGTTGACCTTGACGTCATTTTTTGGCCAACTCAGTCAACTGTGGGAGGTCACAACATGTACACACCAGCAATCACCGGCACCGGGGTTTGCACCCCTGAAAACACAATCAGCAACGCCGAGTTGGTGAAGTCGTTCAACGCATATGCGGACAAATTCAACCTCCAGAACGCAGACCAAATTGAAGCAGGGGACGTCACGGCGCAGGCCCATTCATCTGAAGAATTCATTGTCAAAGCATCGGGCATTCACAGCCGTTATGTTATTGATAAGGATGGAATTTTAGACCCTGACGTGATGCACCCATTGATGCGTCAACGCGAAGATGATGAACCATCCTTGATGGCCGAAATGGCGTTGGACGCTGCCCTAAAGGCACTTAAGGCTGCAGGTAAGACTCCAGCTGATGTAGACGCCGTAATCTGCGCTGCCTCTAACTTGGAACGCGCCTATCCAGCCGTTGCGATTGAAATCCAAGAGCTGCTTGGCATCAAAGGCTTTGCTTTTGACATGAATGTTGCCTGCTCTTCCGCAACTTTCGGCCTGCAATTGGCCGCTGATATGATAAAAAGTGGTAGTATTTCCAGTGCCTTAGTGGTGAATCCTGAAATCTGTTCAGCCCACCTAGAGTGGCGAGATCGCGATTGCCACTTCATTTTTGGTGATGTTGCAACTGCCACGCTTGTTGAACGATCAGAAGATGCAAGTGGTCCATATTTTGAAATAAAATCAACACGTTGCGCGACCGACTTTTCGAACAACATCCGAAACAACAACGGCTTTTTACGTCGTTCTCGCCCAGACGGCACAGCCGATCGCCGCGACATGCAGTTCATGCAAAACGGGCGCAAAGTGTTCAAAGAAGTGTTGCCAATGGTCAGTGCCCACATCGGATCACACATGGACGACGAGGGCATCCAAGCCACTGATTTAAAACGCCTTTGGCTACACCAAGCCAACAAATCGATGAACGATTTTATCGGTAAAAAGGTGCTGGGACGCACCCCTGAAGACGGTGAACAACCCAACATCTTGCAAGACTATGCAAACACGTCCTCGGCAGGATCAATCATCGCATTTTCAAAGTATTCCAATGACTTAGATGATGGCGACTATGGTCTAATCTGTTCGTTCGGTGCAGGGTATTCCGTGGGTTCCGTGATCGTTCAGCGCCGCGGTTAAACGATCTACTTTTGAGATACGCGTTTGTTGGTTTCTTCAGCCGTTTCAACACGTTCTGAATAGCGGTCGACCAAATAATCAGACCGCCCACGCACCATCCAAGTGAACTTGGTCAGCTCTTCCATCACATCAACGATGCGGGAATAAAATGGTCCCTCAGGTAGGCGTCCTTTGCCGTCAAACTCAAGCCAAGCCTTTGGAATACTTGATTGATTAGGGATCGTCACCATCCGCATCCAACGCCCAAGAATGCGCATCTGGTTGACAGCATTGAACGATTGCGACCCACCACAGACCTGCATGATTGCCAAGGTCTTGCCCTGCGTCGGGCGAATACCACCCTGCCCCGAAAGTGGAATCCAATCGATCTGGGTTTTCATCACACCCGTCATCGCACCATGACGTTCAGGACTGGACCAAACCATCCCCTCCGACCAAATCGCAAGTTCACGCAATTCCACAACTTTGGGGTGTTCTACGTTTTCATCATCAACCAACGGTAACCCCGTCGGATCATAGATTCGGGTTTCGCAGCCCAAGTGTTTCAAAACTCGCGCTGATTCTTCGACCGCCTTGCGCGAGTAACTTGCGCCGCGCAGCGACCCATACAGCAATAAGATTCGTGGGGGGTGCCCATCGTCGCCCGGTGCCCGCAGCGCAACACTGTCGATTTTGGACAGGAGCCCTTCGTCTAGTGCCGGCAGTTCTGAATCAGCCATTTTCATCTTCGAGGTGCAGCTTCATATCGATCAGAACCTGCTGTAGCTGCGTTGTCTCGTTCAGCAAACGCTTGGCCTCATTTACCGTAATGATACCATCCTCTATCGACTGTTGATATTCAGACATCAACATTGCAAACCTTTGACTTAATGTAATAATATCCGAATTCACTCCACCTGTTCGCGGTGAATTTGATCGGCGGCTTTCGTGTGACAAGGTAATTCCTTGAAGCTCTGCCAGAGCACTTGTGACATGCGGATAGCCGGCCGCTTTTTCCAAATTGATGACAGCATCAATCGGCATAAAACGGTCGCTGTGTTCAGGATGGTCAGAATAATAGCGACCCAAAGTCGCCTTGGATTTCCCAGTCAATTCACATGCAGGTTCGATTCCAACGTCCTTAACCAGGCTCTCTGTGTGCTTCTTAAGGTAGCTGCCATGTCCGGCCATACGTGTTTCCCCATCATCTTTTTTGCCCCCAAGAAAGGACTATGGGGAACCTTTCCATCCTTTTCCCATTTTTTTCACGAAAATAAAACGGCAATTTGCAGCTATCCCAAGTTTGAGGGAATTGATGAGTTATTGATGCTGCCGCATCTGTTAATTGGGTGGAGTTACCCGCATTCGCTTGATGAACCACCTCGGTTCCCAAGTCGTTCTATTGTATGCTTTTTGTCTTCGTTACGAGTTCTATTTTGCACCATCCCTCGGGCTTTGCCCCGCAAAATTTAAATGTTTGCCGACACTGGGCTACGATGACGATAGATTGCTTTTAACTCCACCCAGCTTGTCCTCAATTTCTGCTCAGCGTACTAGGGCCTATGGCCAAGTTATACTTTCACTATTCAACAATGAATGCCGGCAAGTCGACGGTATTGCTTCAGGCGGCGCACAACTATCGTGAGCGCGGTATGGAGCCTTATTTGCTTACTGCACAGTTCGATAATCGTGCAGGTGAGGGAAAAATTGCATCAAGAATCGGGATCGATACGGCCGCTGATACCTTTGGCGAAAACGATAACCTATTTCTAAAGATCGAAGCGCAAACCAAAGCTGTCGATCTGGCTTGCGTCTTTATTGATGAGGCACAATTCTTGTCAAAAGATCAGGTTTGGCAATTGGCGCGTGCTGTCGATGATTTGCATGTCCCCGTGATGTGTTACGGCCTTCGTGTTGATTTCAGAGGAGAGTTGTTCCCAGGATCCGCCACTTTACTCGCTTTAGCTGATGAAATGCGTGAAATTAGAACAATCTGCCACTGCGGAAAACGTGCAACAATGGTTGTGCGCCAAGACGAGAACAAAAATGTTCTAACGGGTGGTGAACAAGTGCAAATCGGCGGCAACGAAACATATGTCTCATTGTGCCGTCGTCATTGGCGAATTGCGGTCGGCGACAAAGCTTAGACTTTATTGGGCGCTAAAATTCCGTCGACAAGGTGTGCCTTAAGATTGGCAACCGCCATCAACCCCATATCCACACGCACCTCCAATGCTGCCGTCCCTAAATGCGGCAATAGCACTACGTTTTCGAGGTCGCGCAGCGCTTGTGGCACTGTTGGTTCAAATTCGTATACGTCCAAACCTGCGCCACCAATTTGATCGGCCTGAAGCGCTGCAATCAATGCCGCTTCGTCCACAACATTGCCGCGCGAAATATTCACCAGATGAGAATGTGGCTGCATTACATTCAGCACATCGGCATTGACCAGATGATGGGTCTCAGCCCCACCAGGAACAGCAAGAACCAAAACATCCACAGCACTAGCAAGTTCGATCAAGGAACCAAACGCCGCAGCCTCAAATGGCAATGTTTTAGGCGAACGGCTGACATAGCCAACCTTCATGCCAAAGCCATAGTGGCACCGTTGGGCGATTGCCTGACCGATACGCCCCATGCCGACGATACCGACTGTCTTGCCGCTCAGGTGAAGCCCTAGCATCTGTGTCGGGTGCCATCCCTCCCACTCGCCTGAACGGACCAGTCTTTCGCCTTCTCCCGCGCGGCGTGCGGACATCAGCATCAAGGTCATGGCGATATCAGCAGTCGCGTCAGTCACAGCACCGGGCGTGTTGCTTACGGTTACGCCGCGCTGCAGGGCGGCATCGACATCGATGTGATTATATCCCACGCCAAAGTTGGCAAGGATCGTACATTTGGGTTCGCTCAGGCTGTCAAAAACAGCGGGCTGAAACATGTCACCTAGCGTGGGCATAATGCCATCAAACGCGCCCAGCGCGGTTTGCATCTCTGACATCGAGAGAGGCGATGTTTCACTGCGGACTGCGACGTCAAAATATTTGCGCGCCTCGGCCACAACAACGTCTGGCAATGGTCGCGTGATAAGAACCTTTTTCAAACCATTCGCTCCCCAAGAGGAACATCCTGATCAGGAGACAACAAAACAATCCCTCCAGCGTCATCAGCCAAGCCTAAAACCAGAACCTCCGACATGAATTTCCCGATCTGGCGTGGCGGAAAATTGACCACCCCCATCACCTGCTTACCGACGAGTGATTCTGGGGAGTAATGGGCCGTCACCTGTGCAGAGGTTTTGCGCTCCCCAATTTCAGGTCCAAAATCAATCCACATCTTGATCGCTGGCTTGCGCGCTTCTGGATAGTCCTCTGCCCGCAGAACCCTACCAACGCGGATATCGACATTCATAAAGTCATCAAATGTAATTGGATCAGCCATTTGCCAGTTCCTTTGAACGCCCTGTAGCGGCAGCTACAGTTTTGTTGATTAAAGACGGCAGCCCTGTTTCCAGATCCATTAGCACCTCAAGCCCCGCTTGGGTGGTGCCGTTTGGACTGGTCACATTTACACGTAGCTGGGATGGGCTCTCGGTGGCCTCCTCAGCGAGTGCGCCAGCCCCCGCGACAGTCGCCTTGGCGAGTTGTATCGCCATCTCTGCTGGCAGGCCTTGCGCCTCACCTGCGGCGGCTAATGTTTCGATCATATGAAAGACATAAGCGGGGCCGGACCCGCTGACACCTGTAACGGCATCAATCTGGTCTTCACTCTCTAGGCGTACCACCTGTCCCACGGCCTGGAGTAGCTGGACGGCCTCATCTACACCATCAGTTGATACAGCCTCATTCCCTATGACAGCCGTTATGCCTTTGCCGATCGCGGCCGGCGTATTTGGCATAGCCCGCACAATTGGGGTTTCACTGCCCAACACGTTTTCGAAATATCCGATGGTGGTGCCAGCGGCAACGCTGACAAATATGGTCTGTCCGCCACCCATTTCCTGTAATCTTGGAAGCGCATCAGCCATCATCTGCGGTTTCACCGCAACAAGGACAACGGCGGGCGCATCTGGTAATTCGCCATTGATCGCAACACCCGTGCTTTTCAGCCAATCAGAAGGAAACGGATCTAAAACGTGGACGGAAGTGGCAGGCAATCCTTGATCCAGCCAGCCAGCCAGCATCGCAGATCCCATCTTACCACAGCCCAACAACACCAGTCCTTGTTGCGCGATACGACTATTCTTCATGGAGACCCCTTCCAGAAATTGGTTCAGGGCAAAGTGTTACGCGCGACCATAGGCCTCTGCAATGGCAACTTGAAGCGCGTCTTTGGGTGTACGATCCCCCCAAGCCAACAATTGAAATGCCGGGTAATACCGCTCTGCGCTCATGATCGCGGCACTAATCATTGTGTCGACCTGATCAGGACCAACATCCTGCCCACCCGCTAGAACCAAGCCATAGCGATACACCGTCAGCTTTTCTTTTTCCCAGTATGTGAAAGATCCTGTCCAGCATTCGTCATTCACAAGATTGAGCAGTTCATACAGCTTTGGCAATTTTTCAGTCGGTGGTTCCATTTCAAAGGTACACACCATGCGCAGTGTTTCATCATAGGCGGACCACGCTAAGGTAATCGAGTAAGTACGCCATTGACCGACGACAGCCATCGCAATGTGATCGTCGGCTATGCGCTCAAAATCCCATTTATGATGCTCAGCAATATGCTCGACCAAATCAATCGGGTGAATATCGTCTTCAAAGATATGTTCCGAGAGGGCCATCGTATCACCTAGTGTTGGCTGGCGCTGGGACGAATTAAGATCCCAATCGCTAGCTCTTTGCGCAAGAAACTGGTGCAGTGCACACACTTCCTACTAGATATGGTGATGTTGAGCGACCGTTCTGGCAACCCTTTATCTGGGGATAACTTCAATAAGTTGTGGAGAACTCCGCAAGCCCCACAAAATATAGCCCATGTGAGTTCAACCCAGAAATGCAAAACGCCCCTTCCAGTAGAAAGGGGCGGTCAACTGCATTGCAGGCAACGTCCTAGTGTAGAATCGTTACCTTATCTTGCTCGGTTATTTGGCTTCTAGCGAATCGAGGCGCGCCTTTAGCGTCTCGTTCTCTTCACGAGCTTTTTGGGCCATTGCACGGACCGCATCGAATTCTTCACGGGTCACAAAATCACGATCCGCCAGCCAGCGATCCATCAAGGATTTCATCGCTGTTTCAGCTTCATCTTTGGCACCTTGGGCAACGCCCATAGCGTTTGTCATCAAATGGGAAATGTCGTCAAAAATTTTACCACGAGCTTGCATCACTGTCTCTCCTTAGTGCTTGACCTCTATATGGGGACGCGCACACCTTAGTGCAAGGTTGACTTACCCTAACCCACAGAGGCATTCAGACGCACATGAACGCATTGATCCCCTTCCCGAACATTTCACCAGAGATTTTTTCCATAACCGTTTTCGGTTTTGAATTGGCTTTGCGCTGGTATGCACTTGCCTATATCGCAGGTATCCTGATCGGGTGGCGATTGGTTGTGATGACCGTGAAAACATCACGCCTTTGGGTTAACAATCAGCCGGTGATGACACCAACGCAGATCGAAGATTTGCTGACTTGGGTCATATTGGGTGTCATTTTTGGTGGTCGACTGGGGTATGTCCTATTCTATCAACCCAGCTATTATCTGCAGAACCCCAGCGAGATTCTGTATGTCTGGCAAGGCGGCATGGCATTCCACGGTGGCCTTCTTGGGGTCATCGTTGCCGGTTTGGTCTTTACCACTCGCTACAAAATTCCGAAATTAAGCGCCGCTGATGTCATGGCGCTTGGCGTTCCGCCCGGTTTGTTATTGGGACGTTTGGCGAACTTTATCAATGCAGAGCTATGGGGCCGGCCAACTGACCTGCCTTGGGGTGTCGCCTTCCCCACGCAAGCCGCACAACTCTGCCCAGACGTTATTGGTGTGTGTGCGCGTCATCCCTCCCAACTATATGAAGCATTGCTAGAGGGCTTGATCCTTGGTGGTGTCCTGCTGTGGTTGGTGTGGCGGCGCGACGCCTACAAAACCCCGGGCCTGATCGCAGGTACCTTTTTCCTAGGCTATGGCATTGCACGCTTTGCTGTTGAATTTGTACGCCAACCAGACGCGCAATTTGTATCTGCTGGCAACCCACTTGGCCTAGCGCTGGAATTGGGTGGGTATGGCCTAACTATGGGTCAACTACTGTCCGTTCCAATGATCGCACTTGGGCTTTATCTGATACGCCAAGCGCGGCGCATGAGGACAGCATGAGCCTGCACGACCTATTGGTAGCACAAATTGCTGCAAACGGGCCGATCCGTCTCTCTGATTTTATGGCCGATTGCCTCCTTCATCCGGAATTTGGCTATTACACAACCCAAGAGCCTTTTGGGGCATCCGGTGATTTTGTAACCGCGCCTGAGGTCTCCCAAATGTTTGGGGAGTTGATAGGGTTGTCATTGGTCCAAGCGTGGATTGATCAAGGATCACCATCCCCCTTCGCCCTTGTCGAATTTGGGCCCGGACGCGGTACCTTGATGGCTGATATCTTGCGTGCAACAAAAGGGGTCAGCGGCTTCCACCAAGCGGCACAGATTATTTTGTTAGAAGCATCGCCCAAACTGCGCGCACTTCAAGGCGAAACCTTGCAAGGTTATACGCCCGCTTGGATTGATGCGGTTGATCAACTACCTGCACTGCCAATATTTGCCGTCGCTAACGAGTTCTTTGACGCCTTGCCAATTCGTCAATTTGTCCGCGATGGTTCAGGATGGCGCGAACGTCAGGTGGGTTTGGACAACGATACGCTGGTCTTTGGCTTGGGTCCCGTTAGCCCGCAACCTGCGTTAGCCCATCGGTTAGAAGACACAAAAGACGGTGACCTTGTCGAAGAGTGCAGTGCCACCGCCCCGATTATCAACACCTTAGGCTTGCGTATAAAACACCACGGCGGTGTAGCCCTTATCATTGACTATGGCGACTGGCGCAGCTTAGGCGACACCCTACAAGCCATCAAAGATCATGAACACGTATCGCCGCTAGATCATGCCGGCCAATGCGACATCACAGCCCACGTTGACTTTGAAGCAATCGCAAACGCTGTGCCTTGTCCATATTCACGTGTCACACCCCAAGGCGTGTTCCTAGAACGCTTAGGCATCACGCAGCGTGCACAAGCCCTTGCCCAAAACATGCCTGAAGACGCTCTTCATGCGCATATTGCAGCACATCGCCGCTTGACCCACCCTGACGAAATGGGAAACCTGTTCAAAGTAATCGGCCTCTATCCCGAAGGAGGCAGCCCACCTGCAGGATTAGAAAAATGACGCTAGAGATTCTGACATCTGACGCACTAGGTGCTACGCGGCACGGTTTTTTCACCCGTAAAGGTGGCGCCTCCTCTGGAATTTTCCAGGGTTTAAACTGTGGTGCCGGCAGTTCGGATCAATCAGAAGCCGTCACTATCAATCGTGGTCGTGTGGCTGATGCCATGCAAGTGCCCCATGATCACCTAATGGGCGTTCATCAAATTCATTCCGCAGACGTTGTTACTGTTGGCTCCGCAACCCAAGACCGCCCAAAAGCGGACGCCCTTGTAACAGCAACAAAAGGCATCGCCCTGTCTGTATTGTCTGCCGATTGCCAACCCGTTTTGTTCGCCGACACCCAAGCTGGGGTCATTGGTGCGGCACACGCTGGTTGGAAAGGTGCATTAGACGGCGTTTTATCTGAAACTGTCGAAGCTATGATCGCACTTGGAGCGAAACGCGAGAACATCTGCGCCGTAATTGGTCCCTGCATCAGCCAACGCGCTTATGAAGTCGGACCAGATTTCATGGATAACTTCATGGACGAAGACCCAGATAACGCCCGCTTCTTTGCCCAAGGCAAAGGAGATAAGTTACAATTTGATCTGCCCGCCTTTGGGCTAAAGAGTTTGCGAGCCGCGGGCATCACCACAACTGAATGGACGCGGCACTGTACATACACCGATCCAGAACGTTTCTATTCCTATCGCCGCAGCGTGCACCAAAAAGAAGCCGACTATGGTCGATTGATTGCGGCGATCACCCTTTAATTGGGGCACAAATTGGGCAAGCAATGCCATGGATTAGTCTATTTCCATTCAATCAAACAGAGTAATATCTCCTATGCGAATGGATATGCCCATATTTTCAAGGGCGATGAACTTTGGGGCAAGCTAGACACAATGCATATCTAAAGATCTCCAATATTCTCCATTTTTTTCAGTCTTTGCCAAATTCATACCTCAATGAAGCGCAATATTGATCTCAACAACGGATCGAAAATGATCCAATCGAAATCGAGCTGGAGAACACCATGAAAACGAACAAACGCTTTATCAAATCCATTTGCGAAACCGCTGCCAAAGAGGACGTGGCAATGCCATGGGCCCGTGGCGCAAAACGCGCAGCCTTTATTGCGAAACGCAAAGGCACCGAAATTGTTGCGAAGCACGCAGCCTAAGCGACCCAGATCACCACACCTGTAACGAGTATGTTTCTTTCTGGTGATAAGCCCGCTTCGCGATTCGCGAGGCGGGCTTTCGTTTGTCACAATAAATGAGGCAAGGTTATCCTTGGTGTGCGAAACAAAACTCTGAAATACTGCCTATTATAGGCAAAATGCATTCTAATGTTGATTAGCTTTTGACAATTGGCGTCCGAAAGCAGAATTGTATCGCCATCGAACCACATAATCTTTGTGCGTCCGATGTTGTTGGTGGGGCCAACTTCGGATGCGATACCAAAACGAGGTAATTCGCATGACCACTTTATTGGGCCAACTAACCCAGCAACCATATACACCACAGCGCCCGCTTATGCAGGCGCCAACCCCGCGTGAGATCAATCCGATGACACGAAACATTGAAATCGCAGCCTTGCGCGAAGATCAAAAAATGCACGTTGCGCAGCTCAAAGCGCCTTCTATTCCATTGTTTGACTCGGCGCTATCTGCGTTTGCGCGCGGCTCTTTGATGTCCACACCAAACGGCGAAATTGCCGTCGAAGATCTATTGCCGGGCGAAGAATTAAACACGTCGACAGGCGAACCAGCCAAAATCCTATGGATCGGGTCCAGCACGTTTGTTCCCGCGGCACCCGACCGAAGGATGCCATTGATCAGAATTATGGCCGACACCTTTGGCCAATCCCGCCCGTCATCCTTCTTAACGGTTGGGCCTTCGGCACGCTTGTTACAAACGCCACATCATTTGCGTGGGGACAATAACGGAACGCGGATGTTCACAAAGGCTGAAGAATTCGTTGACGGCGTCAACGTTATTGAAATCTGCCCACCGACGCCGGTAAGCATGTTTCACATCTGTTTAACCAGACACGCAGCGATCACAGTTGGCGGAATGGAAATGGAAACATTCCACCCAGGAGCATCGGCCACCCGAAATGTCAGCTATGAAATGCGTGATCTTTTCTTGTCGATGTTCCCACACATTGCCCACACAAGCGACTTTGGGCCATTGGCCCACCCGCGTGCTCCAGAAACGGTCGACGTCGACGTTTATTAAGCGTCTTTAAGTAGGCGTGCCTCTAGAACCTCAAAGGGCACGCCGGGTTCATCCTTTTCACCACGAATGACGAGTGAGGTTTTCACGCTGGCAACATTTGGTGTGGTCAGCAATTCACCTGTGAGAAACGTCTGGAAACTGGACAAGTCGGGCGCGACGCATTTCAGGATGAAATCAACTTCGCCATTCAGCATATGACACTCACGTACCAAGGGCCACGATTTGCACTTTGCCTCAAACGCGCTTAGGTCGCTTTCCGCTTGAGAGGCTAAGCCAACATTCGCAAAGACTTGAACTTCAAAACCCAATTCTTTGGCATTCACTTCGGCGTGGTAGCCTTTGATATAACCATTTTCCTCGAGCGTGCGCACACGGCGCAAACATGGCGGTGCAGAAATTCCTACCCGTTTGGCAAGTTCAACGTTTGTCATGCGGCCATCAGCCTGCAATTCTGCTAAAATCATACGATCAATTGAATCGAGCCGCGTGCTTGCCATTGTTAATAACCTCATCAATTTTGCGGTTATTATAGCAGCCCCCGCCTCCTGCGCAATATTATTTCAACATAGCGCAATAATATTGCATATTTCACGTTCCGATGCCGTGTTCGTTAAGAAAGCTGCAGGGGGTTCCGCCTGCCTGTTTGCATCGTTATTAGTTGCGCAAACAAATTGAATATCGGGGGTCCAAATGGGCGAAACGCGTAAAACCAAAGTCCTTATCATCGGTTCTGGCCCAGCGGGCTATACAGCGGGCGTCTATGCAAGCCGCGCTATGCTTGAGCCCATCTTGGTGCAAGGCATGGAACCAGGTGGTCAGCTGACGACAACAACGGAGGTCGAAAATTGGCCCGGTGATTCCGAGGTCCAAGGCCCTGATCTTATGGTGCGCATGCAAGACCACGCAAAAGCGATGGGCTGTGAAATCATCGGTGATCTTATTACGTCCGTTGATTTCAGCACCCGCCCATTTGTTGCGCAATCAGACAGCGGTACAGAATATGTTGCGGACGCAATAATTCTGGCGACGGGCGCACGAGCCAAATGGTTGGGGCTACCTTCCGAAGATAAATTTAAAGGCTTCGGTGTTTCAGCCTGTGCCACTTGCGATGGCTTTTTCTACCGTGGCCAAGAAATCGTTGTTATTGGCGGTGGCAACACAGCCGTCGAAGAAGCGTTATTTTTGACCAATTTTGCATCCAAAGTAACGCTGGTCCACCGTCGTGACGAACTGCGCGCTGAGAAGATTTTAATCGATCGCCTAGAGAAGAACCCAAAGATCGAACCATTGTGGTTCCACCAACTTGACGAAGTCTACGGCACCGATACACCTTTGGGCGTTGAAGGTATCAAGGTGAAACACGTTGATACTGGCGAGATCAAAGACATCCCCTGCAAAGGCGTGTTTGTTGCCATCGGCCATGCGCCAGCCAATGAATTGGTCAAAGACGTTCTGGAAACCCATATGGGCGGCTATGTTGTGACAAAACCTGACAGCACAGAAACCTCAATCCCCGGCGTATTTGCGGCTGGCGACCTAACAGATCACAAGTATCGCCAAGCTGTGACATCAGCTGGAATGGGCTGCATGGCAGCACTTGAAGCTGAACGCTGGATTGCTGAAAACGAATAAAACATCCTTTGATTCAAAGGCTAAAGTTTGGGAAAGGCCACACGGCTTTTCCCAAATGCGGTTTAAGGATGACCTATTCCCCTTTCCTATACTCTCGTGGGACGACACATTAATCCCACATCCCATGAACGATACATTGGCCCGAAAAGAGCATTTTCTTGATAATGATCGTCTTTTTTCCTAATTTGAAAGCTAGTTTGCTAGACTTTTGCCACAATCAAAGCCTATTCCGTCGACTGAGAAGCCAAATAATTTGGCACAGGCAACAACGAGACGTTTATTATGACCATGTTGAGTAACCTAGCTCCGATACCAGAGCTTTATGTATCTTATGACTCCGCGCAAAAACTAAAAGTGGAGGCCGGTGAGCTAACCAGCCACGATCTTTCACCGCGCCAGATTTGCGATCTTGAACTGTTGATGAACGGCGGTTTCAACCCGCTCAAGGGCTTCCTATCCGAGGATGACTACAACGGTGTCGTAGACAACATGCGTCTTACAACCGGCGAACTTTGGCCAATGCCAATCACGCTCGACGTTTCTGAAGATTTTGCAGCATCCATCGAGCTTGGCCAAGATATTGCATTGCGCGATCAAGAAGGTGTTATTTTGGGTACGATGACGGTCACCGATCGTTGGGAGCCAAACAAAGCAAAAGAAGCCGAAAAGGTATTTGGCGCGGACGACGATGCGCACCCCGCTGTAAACTATCTGCACAACCAAACAGGCAAGATCTACTTGGGCGGTCCAGTCACTGGTATCCAGCAACCTGTTCACTATGATTTCCGTGCAAAGCGCGACACACCAAATGAATTGCGTGCCTATTTCCGCAAGATGGGCTGGCGCAAAGTTGTGGCCTTCCAAACTCGCAACCCATTGCACCGCGCACACCAAGAGCTGACATTTCGCGCCGCACGTGAAGCACAAGCCAACCTTTTGATTCATCCTGTTGTTGGCCTGACCAAGCCAGGCGACGTTGATCACTTCACACGCGTACGCTGCTACGAAGCTGTGCTGGACAAGTATCCACAAGCAACGACATCTATGTCCCTACTGAACCTCGCAATGCGTATGGCAGGCCCACGCGAGGCTGTTTGGCATGGCTTGATCCGCAAAAACCACGGCTGCACACACTTTATCGTTGGTCGCGACCACGCGGGTCCTGGTTCGAATTCACAAGGTGAAGATTTTTACGGTGCCTATGATGCGCAGGACATGTTCCGCGAGCATCAAGAAGAAATGGGCATCGAAATGGTCGACTTCAAACACATGGTTTGGGTTGCTGAACGCGCCCAGTACGAAGCCATTGATGAGATCGAAGATAAAGATAACGTCACTATCTTGAATATTTCTGGTACGGAATTGCGCCGTCGCTTGTCTGAGGGCCTTGAAATCCCAGAATGGTTCTCATTTCCAGAGGTGGTTAAAGAGCTACGTCGCACCAAACCGCCACGCTCCAAGCAAGGGTTCACAGTGTTCTTCACTGGCTTCTCTGGCTCAGGTAAATCCACCATCGCGAACGCCTTGATGGTTAAGCTGATGGAAATGGGTGGCCGCCCTGTGACGCTTTTGGATGGTGATATTGTTCGTAAAAACCTTTCATCAGAGTTGGGTTTCTCTAAAGAGCACCGCGATTTGAACATCCGCCGTATCGGTTATGTTGCCTCAGAGATCACCAAAAATGGTGGTATCGCGATCTGTGCGCCAATCGCGCCATACGCTACAACCCGTCGCGCCGTGCGTGAAGACGTTGAATCATTTGGTGCTTTCCTTGAAATCCACGTTGCGACATCAATTGAGGAATGTGAAAAACGCGATCGCAAAGGTCTTTATAAGCTGGCGCGTGAAGGTAAAATCAAAGAATTCACAGGAATTTCTGACCCATACGACGTTCCAGAAAACCCAGAGCTAAGTGTTGAGACATTGAATGTAGATGTGGACACATGTGCACACCAAGTTTTGTTGAAACTCGAAAGCATGGGCCTGATCGCCGCTGAATAAGCTGCGGTTCCAGACAATTGAAAAAGGGCAGAGGTTTCTCTGCCCTTTTTTGTTAGATCGGTAACTGTACAGTTCCAGACATCAGCACGAAACCTTCGCCTGAAACGTCCACACCTGTGATCCCATCGCGTGGCCCCAACACCTTTACCTGCGCCTGCCCCGCACGGCCCATTCCATGTCCCTGCTCTGCGACGAATGTTGGTTCGATGATCAAACCGCTTGCCCACAAATAGGCTGCCATCGCACCCGTCGCCGACCCTGTGAACGGATCTTCAAGCGGGCTTGGTGGAGCCAATAGAAGGCGCGAGAAAGTGTCACCGTCAGGCGTAGCTCCTTCCTGAACAACCCAAAACGGTTCCATAATATCATTAGCGGTTTGCCCAAGATGCGCATTGTAACATCCCAATGCATCCAAATTGAGGGACGCACGCTTGAGTGCATCAACTGACTTTAGGACAGTGATGCAAAACGGCAGTCCGGTAGAGACAACTTGTGGCTCGCCTATAATATCGTCTGCGGTTAATCCGCCTACTGCAGCAACGACATCTGCCGGAACTTTGGGCCCAAACTCTGGCGCAACTTGGGTCATTTGAATATTTGAGCCGTCAACGATGACAGGAACCAATCCGGCTAATGTTTCCAATACCAATTGCCCATCACCAATCAAGCCACGGCTGCGCATAGCGGAAACTGTCGCGATTGTGGGGTGGCCAGCAAACGGAATCTCACGGCTGGCAAGAAAGTACCGCACTTTTATGTCCGCAACGTCAGAGGGTCCAGTGAACGTGCATTCAACCAATGACGTTTCACGTACGTAACTTAGGCATGTATCCACATTTAACTCTGCACCACCATGCACCACTGCACACCCGTTGCCTCCAAATGGCTTGTTAGTGAATGCATCGATCCAGTCGAACTCAAATGATTTCAATATGTTCGTCATGCTTATTGTCCTTTTACATATTCTTTGGCCGCGGCGAAATCACGGCGAATTCGTTCAAAGTCTGCTTCGAATTTGTCAAAGGACAAGCCAAAGACTTTTTCAAATGCAACGTCACGATCCTTAGTTTGCCCCAAGACAGTGAAGTACTCCAACAAATCTTCAGGTCTATTACGTTGCGCCAAAACAAATGCTGCAAACCGCGCTGTGCCATAACCGCCGCGCCCTTTTGTACTTCCTGCATCAGTGAGTTGCGTTAACGTCAATCGACTACGCCGTGCACGTGTTTGCATGTTAAACAACGCTTGATCAGCAGTATCCGCCGCATCTTTTCCTTGCACTTGAACGCTATAAATCCGCTCGAACACTTCGGCGGTTCCCTCGACCATCCAACTTGGCCCAAGCAATAGCTCTTTGGTTCCGCTTATCCGCTGTGGTGGGTCATCATTGGCCAAATGGTATTGCAACTGATGGGTGAATTCATGCGCCAAAATAGGCGGTAACCGCTGTTCAATCAGGGCCAACCACTCGCGATCATACGCCTTGGGTTTAAGCCAACACATCACTGTATAGGAACGATTGGCGGCAGCACCGATGGGTTTGTTATCACACAGCGTCGCTGCATCAACAGGTGACGATCTTTGGCGCCGCCCCATTTCTTTAAGGGCTTGGGACAGGTGGACATTCAACAAGCTCGGATCACTTGTACCGATCAGCGCAATTGAATTTTCAAGACTCTGCCCAAAGGTCTCAGCAAAGAACGCACGAACATCCCTGTCCGCTTTAGCGAGCATCGCAGTCTTCACTACTTTGGCGTCTTCATCGGTATAAATCAACGACGCGTTCTGGCCATATGACGGCGTTGCAAACAGCCATACCGAACATATTAGCCAGCGCACCATCCCAATTAGTGTAGTGGTTGGGGGCTGTAATCGTGCTGGCGCGCAAGCGCGAAGGCTAGGCGACGATCACCGACCAACGCCAATTGCTTGCCGTCTGCGTCGTGAACTGCGAACATTTTCTTAACGCCGTCAATTTGGCTTTGAACTTCACTTGGCAAATCACTGACCAACACAGGTTTTACATAAACCATCCGATCGGTATCTGCTGATAGCTCGTCGTCGAATTTGTATTCTGAATTCATGACTTACCCTTTCTTTATGTTGATGGTTTGGACCACTGTCTCTGGTTTAGCTTGCGTCAGATCAATGTGCAGCAAACCGTTTTCCATCACGGCTTCCCCCACATCTACCCCTTCCGCCAAAACGAAAGAGCGTTGAAACTGGCGCGACGCGATACCGCGGTGCAGAAATACACGGCCTTCAACATCGTCAGTGTTGCGCCCGCGGATCACAAGCTGGCGATCCTCAACGGTGATTGCCAATTCATCTTCTGCAAAACCTGCGACGGCCAACGTAATACGGTAAGATCTGTCAGAGGTTTGTTCAATATTGAAAGGTGGATAGCCTTCGTTGCCAGTCTTGGCAGTGCGCTCCATCAAACGTTCGAGTTGCTCGAAGCCCAACATGTGCGGGTAGGAAGCAAGGGTCATTTTGGTCATGCGACACGTCCTTTTAGTTAAGCGACAGTCAATTTTGGCCCCTAAACTAGGCGACCTTCTGCAATGAATATGGGAAGGAATTAACCGCCCGACAAGACCTTTGATGAAATACCTATGCGCAGCCTTTTCAGCGCCTTATATTGAAACCTGCAAACACGAGTTAGAATCAGCGTTATGAATGACCAATCAGACATATCCATGAAAACCGACGACGTTCTTCGTGTCGAATTGGAAGTGTTCCGCACGGACCATCGCGCATTGGATGATGCAATCAAAGAACTGGTTGATGTGGGGACAAGCGATCAATTGATGCTTCGACGCCTCAAAAAACAAAAGCTTTGGCTCAAAGACCGCATAACAGTCATCGAAGACCGGTTAACCCCCGATATTATCGCTTAATTATCTGCTCCTTGGGGCTGACAGCATTGCCTCGCACGACCATCACGCTATAGTGCCCGCTTCGCCAAACAAGGGCTTACTTAATGACACAGCATTCTTCCACCACACCAATTAAAGTCGGCATTATCATGGGCAGCCAATCAGATTGGCCAACCATGCGTGAAGCCGCTGACATTCTTGATCAACTAGGTATCCCCTATGAAGCCAAGATTGTGTCAGCACATCGCACACCTGATCGCTTGTGGGAGTATGGCAAAACGGCTGTTGATCGTGGATTGCAAGTTATTATCGCAGGCGCTGGTGGTGCAGCTCACCTCCCGGGCATGATGGCGTCAAAAACGCGAGTGCCTGTTGTTGGTGTACCAGTGCAAACAAAAGCTCTTTCTGGCGTCGACTCTTTGTACTCGATCTTACAAATGCCACGCGGCTTTCCTGTCGCGACTATGGCAATTGGTGGCGCAGGGGCAACGAATGCCGCCTTGATGGCCGCTGGTATATTGGCCCTTCAAGACCCAGAATTGGCCACACGTTTAGACACATGGCGCAATGACTTGTCTGCCTCAATTCCGGATGCCCCAACTGATGACTGATACACTGACAACCGGCGCAACAATCGGCATTTTGGGCGGTGGCCAACTGGGCCGCATGCTCAGCGTAGCAGCTAGCCGCTTAGGTTTCAAAACCCACATCTTTGAGCCGGGTGCAAACCCGCCCGCAGGCGAAGTTGCGGACCGCGTAACGACTGCCAAATATGATGACGCGGATGCACTACGCACCTTTGCCGCTGATGTTGATGTAATCACTTATGAATTTGAGAACATCCCAACCAGCGCACTTGATCTGCTTGAAACCCTGCGCCCCATTCATCCCGGCCGCGAAGCCCTTCGCATCTCGCAGGATCGCTTGACGGAAAAGAACTTCTTGCAAGGCCTTGGCTTAAACGTAGCGCCATTCGCTGACATCCCTGATGAAGCCGCACTAACTGCCGCAATGAATAGCATCGGTGCCCCTTCCATCCTAAAAACCCGCCGCTTTGGTTATGATGGTAAAGGTCAGGCGCGGATAATGAAAACTGAGGACGCGGCTGCTGCGTTCAAAGACATGGCGGGCAACGCCGCCGTCTTAGAAGGGTTTATCAGCTTTACGCATGAAGTTTCTGTTATCGCCGCACGCAGTATCACAGGCGAAGTCGCCTGCTATGATCCGGGCGAAAACGTTCACCGCAACGGCATCTTACACACGACCACGATCCCTGCCCGCCTTTCCCCAAGCTTGCGTACCGATGCGATCCTGATCGCCGCAAACATCCTGAATGCACTAGATTACGTTGGCGTCTTGGGCGTTGAATTGTTTGTAACCCCGAACGGATTGATCGTGAACGAAATCGCGCCGCGTGTGCACAATTCTGGCCACTGGACCCAAAACGGATGTGCCGTTGACCAGTTTGAACAACATATTCGTGCCGTCGCTGGTTGGACATTGGGGGACGGCAAGCGTCACTCTGACGTTGTGATGGAAAACCTGATTGGACGCGACATGGACCGTGTGCCTACACTTGCCAAAGAACCGAATACTGCGCTGCACTTATACGGCAAAGCTGAGGTGAAGACGGATCGTAAGATGGGGCATTTTAATCGCATCAAATAAACTGCGATCGTTGACAGTTAAAAGTGCCGGTGCCATCCTTTTCTTGAGGCGTTTTTTGATCGGAGAGCTGCCATGACGATGCCCAATGTGTCTTTGGATAAACGTCCAGACGTAAGTGCCTTTTTCGACGCACAGTCCAACACAATTAGCTATGTCATCAAAGATCCTGACAGCAAATCATGCGCGATTATTGATGCAGTTATGCAATTTGACTATGCAGCTGGCCGTCTAAGTTACGAAAGCGCAGATGAGATCATTGATTTCATAACGTCCAATGGCTTGCATCTGGAATGGATCATAGAAACCCACGTCCATGCAGACCATCTTTCTGGCGCACCCTATATCCAAGGACAGCTAGGCGGAAAAATCGGGATTGGTGAGTACATCCAAGAGGTTCAAGACACCTTTGGGAAGGTTTTCAACGAAGGGACCGAATTTCAGCGAGATGGCTCGCAGTTCGACAAGCTGTTCAAGGATGGCGACATATACAAAATTGGTGGCCTTGAGTGCTTTGCCATTCACACCCCGGGCCATACACCTGCATGCATGGTGCATGTAATGGGTGATGCAGCCTTTGCCGGTGATACTTTGTTCATGCCCGACGGCGGTTCGGCACGTGCTGATTTTCCGGGCGGTGATGCAGGCGAACTCTATGACAGTATCACCAAGGTTCTCAGCTTACCCGATGACGTTCGCCTCTTCGTTTGCCACGACTATGGCCCCAATGGACGCTCCATCGCTTGGGAAACCACCGTGGGTGCCCAGAAGAAGGCAAATATCCACATTGGCGACGGGGCGACCCGATCTGATTTTGTAAAAATGCGCGAAACACGTGATGCGCAACTTTCAATGCCCAAGCTTATCATACCATCATTACAGGTGAACATTCGCGCGGGCGAAGTGCCGCGTGATGAGGCCGGAAATATGACACTGAAGATTCCAGTGAACAAACTATAGCGGCTAAGGATCAGCGCTCGGTACTTGGATTTCCCTTTAGGCAATCAAAGCCTTCGCAGCCAAAGCGTTCCAACAACGCATCTGCCCAACTGATAGACGGGTCAAAGGCACCTGTTTCCAAAAACAAAATCGTTTCCGTTATGACCCTTGGATTGTTCATCATAAACGTATGAGTAACTGGCAGGATGATATGATCTTTCATTCCAGCGACAACAGTGGAACTCACAGCAACTTTGCCGTCATCCGCTCCAGGCAAAAGCCTCGAAAAGTACACGTTCAAAGACTGATCACCCGCAATTACACCAACAGGGTAATCCACTGGAGGTAAAGACAGCGGTAGGCTTTCTTCCCCTGTGCCCAACTGTAATCCAGCGGGGCCGTTTATCTGGTCAAAAATGAAATGACCCGAAAAGGTATCGACTATTTCACTACCCTTGTTGGGTGGTGCCAACATTACGATACGTCCAAGATTTTCAGGGCGGTTTCGGCTAAGCCAATCACGTACCATAATCCCACCCATTGAATGGGTCACAAAATAAAGTGGTCCCTTAGGACAGGATGCAACAGCCGCGGGAATGGTCGCATCAGCCAAGTCAGAAATTGACGCCTTGGTTGAGGGATAACCCGGGCGAACCACGGAATACCCTTCAGCTTCCAACGCCGTCTCCATTAATGCGAATGAGGACTCCGTACGCGCAAGGCCATGTATCAAGACGACACAATTGGCGGCGACAGGTCCACAGCAGCAGATTGCAATTAAGGTGCCAAAGACGTGTTTCATAACGATGCAGATAGACCTTCGCGACTTCACATGGAATGGTGGTGCGTCATTCATTCGCACCGAAAGCCCAAAAATGTCAGAAAAGCCACCTCGCGTCGCCGTTCGTGCGATCATCATCCACGAAGATCGATTGCTTTTGGTCAACGCGTGGGCTGGGCAGAAAAGCCCGCTGATGTGTACGCCTGGTGGTGGTGTGAATATTGGAACCAGCTTGCCAGAAAACTTAAAACGCGAGGTTTTTGAAGAAACAGGGCTAGACATAATAGTTGGCGCACCTGCCCTTGTGAACGAATTTCATATGCCAGAAAAAAACTTCCATCAAGTCGAGGTATTCTTTCGCTGCACACTTGATGGAAAAACAAGCATCGCGGACGACTGGAAAGATCTAGAGAATATCGTGAACAGACATATTTGGGTGACTGAGGCAGGATTGGCCGAAACGATGCACAAACCGTCCAGTTTGGGGCGCGTGGCTTTTGATCCCGACTGTGACCTTATGTACGACCCACTTGAACTGATCGTTTCGTAACCGCTAGTCCAATACCACCGACAACAAATCCCGCAGCGATAATCACTGTAATGCTAATAACTTCACCCAGCAAAACGGCACCTGCAACGATAGCGATGATCGGCACACTAAGTTGGACAACCGCCGCAGTACTTGGGCCTATTTGCGGAAGGACCCAATACCATAGGGCATAACCCATTCCAGATGTAATTGCTCCCGCCGAAACTGCCAAAGCGACACCAGTCACACTGATGTTCAGTGTTTGACCGATCAACAGAAGCAAGAGCAATGGCATAGCAAACAGGAAATTTGCTGCGGTTGACGCCAATGGGTTCTGTGACCCGCGCCCAGCCAATGTATAAGCAGCCCAGCCAAGACTCGCGATCACCATAAGAGCGGTACTACTTAAGGTGGCGACGCTATCTTCGCTTGGCCAAAGCGCAATCAATAAACCGATAAAGGCAATGCTGGCTCCTATGAGCTCACGCTGTGTTGGTGTTTCTCCACGGATCGCTCCGTAGATGAACAGCGCCACTTGGACGACCCCAAACAATATCAATGCACCCAAACCTGCATCTAAACTGTCATAAGCCAATGAAAATCCGATCATATAGGCAGCAAGTGACAGGGCACCCAGTATGCGCGATTTTTCCCAAAGCGGTAACTTTTCACGACGGATCGCAAGCATAAGGCCCAAAGCAATCACACCCGCAACGATCCTTACAGCTGCAAAGCTGGACGGATCTATATGTCCCCCACCAAGCGCCATGCGGTTGAGGATTGAGTTGGATGCGAAGGCCATCATTGTGAGCGCTGTAATGAGAAATAGTTTCATTCTTTGACCCTATGCGCCGAAGCGATGTGCGCCAAGGGCAACTTCTGAATTGACGCCCAATCAACAAAAAGTTGATCAGGGCGTGGAAATGTTCAAAGCGGACCAGGCCGGCGTTCTTCACTCAGCAACACATTGGCCTCTACCTCACCTGCACCTGGTAGGGTCATGATCCGTCGACGCAAGACCCTTTCAAAGTCAGACAAGTCCCGTGCTACAACCCGCAAGCGATAGTCATAAAACCCCAAAACGTGTTCGACTTTCTGAATCTCGGGGATCGCACTTACCGCTCGCTCGAAATCATCCAAACTCACCCGCCCTTTGGTCGCCAACTTAACGCCCAAGAACACTGTCACCCCAAAGCCCAGTGCCTCCGCATCCAAATGTAACCTCCGCCCTTTTATCGCGCCTGCCTCCTGCAATCGCCGAATTCTACGCCATGTGGCTGGTTGGGACATCCCAATCTCACGCCCTAACGCACCTGCGCTTTGATTGGCGTCACGCTGCAGCGCACGCAACAAGGCGCGATCAAAGTCATCAATTTCGATCATAACGGCAAGCTTTCATTGGACTTAATCTCGGCCACACGCATCAAGCCCTCGATATCAGCAATATGCGGCAGCGTTAAAATGCTGGACCTGTAGATGTGCTGATAATGCGCCATGTCACGAGCAATCACCGAAAGGCGAACATCAACACGTCCCAAGAAGGTCTGAATTTCAATCACTTCCGGCACGCCACGGGCTGCCCCGATGAATTCGTCAAAAGCGCGATCGATCGTTTTGTCCAAGGTCACACGCAGTGAGACTTCGAATGCATAACCCAGCGCAGCCCAATCAATCACCGCCTCAATGCCCTTGACCACCCCAGCCTCTTGCAACCGCGTTTGGCGCCGCGTGACCTTAGCCACAGTCAAGCCACAGCGCTCAGCAAGTTCAGCAGGTGACAGCGTAGGATCCGCTTGCCATTGCCGCAGGATGCTACGATCCAGATCATCAAGAATGATTTTCATCCAAAAATCCAAATATACGAATTATATGTACAATTTATTCATAATATTAGCCCAATTGCAACGCTGAAATCATTCACTTTATCCCCTATATTCGCGTCAGAATTCACACCTAGGAGAGAAAACATGCGTGTATATTATGATCGCGATTGCGACGTTAACCTGATCAAAGAAATGAAAGTCGCCATTTTGGGCTACGGTTCACAAGGTCACGCACACGCGTTGAACTTGCGCGACTCTGGCGCGAAAAACGTTGTTGTTGCTTTGCGCGAAGGCTCTGCCTCTATCGCAAAAGCTGAAGGTGAAGGCCTTAAAACAATGGGCATCGCAGAAGCTGCGGCTTGGGCTGACTTGATCATGTTCACAATGCCCGACGAACTTCAGGCTGAAACATACAAAAAGTACGTCCACGACAACATCCGTGAAGGCGCTGCAATCGCATTCGCACACGGCTTGAACGTACACTTCGGCCTAATCGAGCCAAAAGCTGGCGTTGACGTGATCATGATGGCGCCAAAAGGCCCAGGTCACACTGTACGCGGCGAATACTCAAAAGGCGGCGGCGTTCCTTGCCTCGTAGCAGTCGACAAAGACGCATCTGGCAAAGCCCTAGAAATCGGCTTGTCATATTGCTCTGCCATCGGTGGCGGCCGCTCAGGTATCATCGAAACAAACTTCCGCGAGGAATGCGAAACTGACCTATTCGGTGAGCAAGCAGTTCTATGTGGCGGTATCGTTGAGTTGATCCGCATGGGCTTTGAGACTTTGGTTGAAGCTGGTTACGAGCCAGAAATGGCTTACTTCGAATGCCTGCACGAAACCAAGTTGATCGTTGACCTGATCTATGAAGGCGGCATCGCTAACATGGATTATTCAATCTCAAACACAGCTGAGTACGGTCAGTACGTTTCTGGCCCACGCATCTTGCCATACGACGAGACAAAAGCACGTATGAAAGGCGTTTTGGACGACATTCAAAACGGCAAATTCGTTCGTGATTTCATGCTTGAAAATGCTGTTGGTCAACCAACAATCAAAGCATCACGTCGCTCAAACGATGAGCACCAAATCGAACAAGTTGGTGGAAAATTGCGCGCTATGATGCCTTGGATTTCCGCTGGTAAAATGGTCGATAAAACAAAGAACTAATAACCTTAGTGGGGTCGGAACAATCCGACCCCACATCTACAATAGTTATACAAAACGAACTTTTTACTATTCATTGACCGCTATATGCATTCTACTTTAGCCAACAGCTTAGAAAGCAGGGCGATCCTCAATGAACATTGCATTTCTCCATACAGCTCAGGTTCACGTTGAAACCTTTGAAGCGCTCGTTCAAGAACTCGCCCCCCAATCCAAACGCACTCATCATGTCGCGCCCGAGTTGCTTGCATCAGCTCAGACTGATGGGTTGAAGAGTATCACCGCCCAAACCTTCGAAATTCTTGAAAAATTACAGACAACAGACGCAGTTTTGTGCACCTGTTCAACACTGGGTCCGCTGGTTGATAGCTTCGCACAAACCAACCCCAACGTGTTCGAATTGACCGCCCATTAATGGAAGCCGCAGTAAAGAGCGGTCCAAAAATATTGGTCGCCATTTGCCTTGAGAGCACACGTAACGCAACCTTGGCGTTGTTGAACGACTGCGCCAAGGAAACCGAGGATCCAACGTACATTGAGGTAATCATGTGCGACGCCGCGTGGCCCTATTTCGAAGCCGGCGACATGACAGCGTTTTCCGCTGAAATAGATCGGGCAATCCGTCAGTCCATTGACCAAGACAACACGCCCGACTGTATCGCTCTTGCGCAAGCCTCTATGGGTGTTGCAACCGATGTTCTAAGAGATCTCGGCATACCGATCCTATCATCACCAATGCTCGCAATGCAGCGACTTTTGACTGTTGCAAATACTTCATCCGAAGAATCAACTACATGACACAAACATCTGAAATCACTGCACGAAGCTGGATGATGGTGGCCCTGCTGGGTTTCACGTGGGGTGGCACATTTCTCGTCACTGAAATCGCGCTGGAAGGCATCACACCATTCTGGTTGGCCGCTGGCCGCATCGCTTTTGCCTCGATCCTTATGTACGCAATTTGGCAAGCGCGCGGAGGCAAACTGTTCGCTGAACCACCATCACAAAAAACCAAGTTCATCATGTGGATTATGGGGGCCCTGAGCTCTGCAATTCCCTTCATGCTTTTGGCATGGGGGCAGCAATATGTTACGGGCGGTTTTGCCGGTGTCTCTATGGCTGCTATCGCGTTGATGGTCCTTCCCTTAGCACATTTTTTCGTGCCCGGTGAGCGTCTAACTTGGCGCAAGTCACTTGGTTTCCTGATCGGGTTTTGTGGCGTTGTCATCCTGATGGGCGCACAAGCATTTGAAAGCACTGGGGCCTCACTAGAAACCGCTGGACGGCTTGCATGCTTAACCGCTGCGATGTGTTACGGTATCAATTCCATAATGATGCGCCGCTTGCCTGCGGTCGATACCATTGGGCTATCCACAGTGTTGTTGATCATGTCTGCGGCGATTGTCATTCCCATCGCACTGATTGTCGAAGGACTCCCCCCAATGCCCTCAACCAAGACGATGATCGTAATCGCGCTCTTGGGTTTAATACCAACCGCAGCTGCCAATTTCTTGCGCACATTGGTAATACGTTCAGCAGGGCCAGTGTTCATGTCTATCACCAACTACCAAGTGCCGGTTTGGTCGGTTGTGTTAGGCGCGTTGCTGTTGGGCGAACCGCTGCCTGCGTCACTGATCATGGCAATGGTTTTGATTTTGGCAGGCGTTGGATTGTCTCAATACGGCGCGTTCCGTAAGCTGTTTAAAGGTTAAACAGCTTACGTTTGCGTAATTCTAATCAGACCTAATGCGAAACAGCACCTTCAACAGCAGCAACGATGCTATCGACGGCTTGCTTTAAAATGCCCTCGTCCTCGGACTCGGCCATCACACGCACCAAAGGTTCAGTGCCCGATTTACGAATAAGCAATCGGCCATTACCTACTAAGTCCGCTTCAGATTGTGCTATTGCGGCGATCACTTTGGGATCACCTAGCGGTGTCTGATCTGCACCGTAACGCACGTTCTTGAGCAACTGAGGAACGGCCTCAAATGAACTAAGCAATTCACTTGCAGGTTTCCCGCTGCGGATCATCTCAGCCATAAATTGCAAACCTGCCATAAGGCCATCACCTGTTGTGGCATGGTCCGTCATAACAATGTGGCCCGATTGCTCGCCGCCAAGATTAAAACCACCGCTGCGCATACGTTTGACAACATGGCGATCACCGACGGCAGTGCGCTCTAACCCAATGCCCTGCCCCTGAAGATACCGTTCAAGCCCTAGGTTGGACATGACAGTGGCAACCAAAGCGTTGCCCTTCAGGCGCTCTTCGACGGCCCAACGGGACGCCATGAGGGCCATAAACTGATCGCCATCTCCGACTCTGCCATTTTCATCAACAAGGATCACGCGGTCAGCGTCCCCATCAAGGCAAATACCCAAGTCTGCACCGTGTGCCACAACTGTTTCTGCAGCCATCTGAGGGTGCGTAGACCCACACCCTTCGTTGATATTCATCCCATTCGGGGAATTTCCTACCGGAATGACAGTCGCACCAAGCTCCCACAAAGCATCAGGGGCAACACGGTGCGCGGCGCCATTCGCGCAATCGATGACAATTTTCAAACCATCGAGACGGGTCTGCCGTGGAAACGAAGACTGAAGACGCTCAATATAACGGAATCGACCATCATCAATACGTTTGGCGCGACCAATCTGGTCAGGCTCAATCGGCACAACACCCTCAGCAACCAACGCTTCAATTTCAGCCTCAGCCACATCAGACAATTTAAACCCATCTGGGCCAAAAAACTTGATACCGTTGTCAATTGCTGGGTTATGGCTGGCAGAAATCATGACGCCCAGATCAGCACGCATTGAACGCGTCAGCAATCCAACCGCAGGTGTTGGAACGGGACCAAGCAAAAGCACATTCATACCCGTACTGGTCAAACCAGCAGTCAAAGCACTTTCAAACATATACCCGGATAAGCGTGTGTCTTTACCGATTACAACACGGTGAACGCCCTTTGCATCACCTTTGAAATAGCGTCCAACCGCTGCCCCAATGCGCAAAGCCATTTCCGCAGTCATAGGGTAAGTATTTGCGGTGCCGCGTACACCGTCAGTTCCAAAAAGCTTGGTCATAATTCAGTTCTTATTCAATTTCGTTCAGATCTTGTGTCACGCTAGCCTGCCATAACGCAATAGCCTGTTGATGTTCAGCGATATCATGCGCACGTATCAATTGCACACCCTGGCCGATCGCCGCTAGGGCAACTCCTACAGAGCCAGCGGCACGTTTGTCGGCTACTGGCTCATCCCCAATACTTCCAATAAACCGTTTGCGGGATGCACCCAGCAAAATTGGAACACCAAGGCTGTGGAACAGGCTGATCCGGTTCAGCACTTTAAGGTTGTGGCTTTGGCTTTTCCCAAACCCGATACCGGGGTCAGCTATGATAGACGAACGTTGGATTCCAAGTGAAAGCAAAACGTCGATTTGTGTTTCTAAGAAATCATAGACGTCCAGCAGCACGTCGTCGTACTGCGGCTCGTCCTGCATCGTTGCTGGGTCACCCTGCGCATGCATTACACAAACAGGCGTGCCCGACTTGCCGCAAATAGCCGCCAACTCCGGATCATAAGTAAACCCGGAGACGTCATTCACGATATTCGCACCAGCAGAGATTGCGGCCCGTCCTACCGCCCCTTTACGGGTATCAATTGAAATTGGCGTAGCAACGCCAGCCTCGCGTATAGCCTGAATAACTGGGGCTGTCCGCTGCATCTCATCTTCAGGTGCAACAGTGACTGCGCCCGGCCTTGTAGATTCGCCCCCGATATCGATTAAGTCAGCGCCCTTTGAAACCATGCGGATCGCCTCTTCTACAGCGTCGCTTAGCGTTTGGTGGCGTCCACCATCGGAAAAACTGTCGGGCGTCACATTTAAGATACCCATTAATCGTGGGCCTTCAAAAGAAAGGCCCGCAATTGCTGGACGCTCAGCGACAAGCGCGGCCAACTCATCCGCCGCTATACCTGTTACTGGCACCACGCTTGGCGCAGCCGTGCGTGACAAAATCTCAACATGTGTGAACCAACACCAGCCGCCTGCAAGCGTGTGGGCATCACGCGGCCGTGCCGGACCGGTTTGAACAAGCGGACGAATGTAACGTATCATCGTTTCAAAGCACCGCTTGATCCACACCCACGACCCGCAAGGGCACTTGGGTGGCCGAAGGCAAGTCCGCCCCAATAACAATCATCTCTTGTACATCGAACGTAGAGGCAAACCATGCAGCCAATTCGACCGCATCATCCAATTCCGTTGATGGACCATCAACAGCATCAAGAACCAACTTTGACGGTGCCCAAACACAGATTTGATCATTGCGCATCGCCCACTCCAACTCCGTGCGTGTTTCAACAACAACACAACGCTCATCTCGCGAAGCGACAACCCATGCATTTTGTTCAACAGCCAGTAAATCGACACGGCGTTGCGTCATTTTGTGACCCGTTTGTGGGGCAGCCGTATCCGCAGCCCCAACACATAAAATCAACGGTTGATCTGTGGCTTGAAGTTGATCAATCCAAGTCTTGAAATTAGGTGAGGAAATGGCCGCGTTGGACAGGAATACCAACTGAGGTCGTAACGCATCTTCAGGCTCAACCAGTTCGACGGCAGCGTCGCCACGTGCGCGCACTATTTCGACACCTAACGCACCCGCACCGCGATCCAGTTTCTCGATCCGCACAAACGTGCGCATCGCCTGAGGTTCCAAAAGAATGCGGTCAGCAACGTTCTCGGCCAATGTTTCCAACAAGTTAATTCGTTCGTCAGCCAATTCAAAAGCAATCGCTTCTGTGACTTTATCGTAACTTAGAATGCGATCAACATCGTCATCGATTGGTCCCGTCAAAGGCGAAACCTCTACAACGATGTTAAAGCTAATGCGCTGCGTGACGCCGCGCTCAGCTTGGAACGCACCAATTTCTACATCAACAATATGATCACGAACGGAAATTCGATCCAATGCCCCAGATGCCGCTGTGGCGTCTGCACGCTCGGACGGATGGGCAAAGGCAAGGCGCACTTCAGAGGTCATAAGTTTGGACCCTTTTGGTCAGGCTGTTGGGTTAAGCCCTTTTAGGCTCGCCAGATGCCTATACCAGTGTGCTTTACGTCAGGCTAGGGCACAAAAGCGCCCCATCCCTTCCGTTGTATTAGTTAGAAGCCGACCTAACATTGTGGCGATAAAAAATGTGCACCCCGATACGTGCCGTTTTTGTATAAACACGTGACCAGCTCGGGCTGACAGCTGTTGTGTGATAGTGGGTCGCGCCATTGGTCAGTTTTGGCACGCGGCCATCTATCACCGCACGCGCGACTTTGGAGACACGCGCGTATGACCGCGGCTCAGATACATTCTCGGCTTTACCATCACAAGTATAGGTAAATTGGCAACGGAATTTCTTACCTGTTCCCTGATTGATCACACCACACAGCGAGCTAGGGAAACGTGAATGTGCGACACGGTTCATGATCACCTCAGCCACGGCAAATTGACCTTTGACGGTTTCACCGCGCGCCTCAAAATAGAGCGCTTCAGAAAGACATTTCCAATTCGCATCACCTTTAGCTTTAGGTTGTTTGTCTAACCAAGCGGTGGAAAATTCAACGCCGCTTGCGGCAACTGGCGCGGTAATCATGTCTTGAAGACGCGCTGGCGCGAGGGACGAAAGCCCACGCGTTTCTGTTTGATGCAACGCGTTGGCCTGCTTTTCATTAGCAGTGGCCGTAATTGGCGCAAATACGGCCAAAAGAACTGAGAAAAATATTGCGGCCCGCATTCGGCGCTCCAAAGTTACTTCGATGCCAGCCACCTAGTGTGTTTTAGACAGTTCGTCCAGTTGACCCAACGTCATCAGTCTAGGCCGTATTAGTTAAACAACTGTAAATTGGACCGAACCCACAGGATGTAGCGGAAAGTTGTTCGGTCGCCTACCCTGTCTTGTCCTTGATCGCCAGCTGTGCCGCGGCCAATCGGGCTACCGGAACGCGAAACGGTGAGCATGAAACATAGTCAAATCCAGCTTCGCGGCAAAATGCGATTGATTCGGGGTTACCTCCGTGTTCGCCGCAAATCGACAAGGTCATGTTCGGTTGGGTCTTTCGGCCACGCTCTGCGCCCAATTTAAGCAACTCGCCCACGCCGTCGATATCAAGTGTATGAAACGGATCTTCGGCGAACACCTCTTGCTGTACGTAGTCCGACATAAAGCGACCCGCGTCATCACGGCTAAGGCCATAGGTCATCTGCGTAAGGTCATTGGTCCCAAAACTAAGGAATGCGCAATGTTGCGCAATGTCGCCTGCACGCAAGGCAGCGCGCGGGGTTTCAACCATAACACCCAATCGGTAATCGAAATCAGCGTCCTGTTCGACACGAACAGCAGCGGCGATTCCATCAACACGGGTTTTGACCAACTCAACTTCGCGTTTTGCGCTGACGAGGGGGATCATGATCTCCGGCACAATCGATGCGCCATCACGACTAGCCACAATCGTTGCTTCAAAAATCGCACGCGCCTGCATTTCATAAATCTCGGGGACCGTCACACCAAGGCGCACCCCACGCAAACCAAGCATGGGGTTATATTCACGCATCGCTTCGATACGGCGCGTAACGTCTGACAATGGCAGATCAAGGGCTTCAGCCAGTTCGCGCTGACCATTGCGATCTGCTGGAAGGAATTCATGCAAGGGCGGATCGAACAGGCGGATCGAAACCGGTTGTCCCTGCATAATGCGGAACAGTTCGGTAAAATCTTCACGTTGCATAGGCAACAGGCGCTCAAGTACAGCGCGACGATCTTTTGATGTTTCGGCAAAGATCATCTCGCGCATCACTGTCAGACGGCTTGCCTCAAAAAACATATGTTCTGTGCGGCACAGACCGATGCCTTGAGCGTTGAAGTTACGCGCAGTTTGAGCATCAGCAGGCGTATCCGCATTGGCACGAATACCAATATCGCGTTCTTCGTCTGCCCATTCCATCAAGGTTTGAAATGCGTCATCAAGTGCTGCTTCTTGCATGGCGACAGCGCCCAACAAAACCTGCCCGGACGTTCCATCAACTGTGACGACCTCGCCCTCTTCAAGAATGCGGCCATCTGCCAGAATAAGCTGTTTCTTGCTTGGCACGAACCGAATGTTGGATACACCAACGACACAGGGCAAACCAATGCCGCGCCCGATGACGGCAGCATGACTTGTGACCCCGCCCCGCTCTGTCAAAACGGCGCGTGCGGCGTGCATTCCACGAATATCTTCGGGTGACGTTTCACGACGCACAAGAATACAATCTTCTTCACGGGCCGCGTGCGCTTGCGCATCAGCGGCCGTGAACACCAGCTTACCCGTAGCGGCACCTGGGCTCGCGGCAATGCCGTGGCCCACAACATCACGTAGGGCGTCACTGTCAACTTGGCGGTGCAATAGTTCGTTAAGTGACAGTGGTTCAACGCGCATCAAGGCTTCTTGGCGTGGGATTATCTTATCATTGGCTAAGCTGACTGCAATACGAACAGCCGCGCGTGATGATCTCGTGACACGGATCCCGTCCAAAATATTGAGCTTACCGTTATCAACTGTGAACTCCAATTGCATCTCTTCGCGCAGACGCACTCGGCTCAAGGCGGCATGGGCTTTGAGCGTTTCAAACAGCTCTGGTTCAAGTTCCTCAAAGGATGGGCCGCGTGGGTCACGCGTGAGGTACATCGCTTCAGCATCTTGGAACAGCGCCTCAAGCCCTTGGCTTTGGCGCAGATAACGGCCTGTGATCTGTGGCTGCCCAGTGTCGCTGTTGACCAGTTGGAACATCCCAGAGCCGCTTTGTTGCTTGCCTACGCCAAATGCCATTTGTTGAACCACTAGACCAAGACCCGCACCTGCAGGTGCACCTTTGCCTTGGCGAAGGAGGCGCGCAGATGTGCCATCCCATGCGCGTGCCATTGATCGCAACACAGCGGCGAGTTGTGTGCCTACGTCGGAGGGAAATTTCTCATCTGTTTCAGCTTCATAAGCCCGCAGCGTTTCTGCCAGCCCCTCACGACCCGATGCGACAACATCGTCAAACATATCTGGATCAAGACGTGCGACGTTAACTGCGTAGGATTGAACAAACCGAGTGTAAATCGCAGTTGCACCCTCTGTCCCGAGCTGAGCGCACAAGTCCGCATAGGAAGTATCGTTCATCCCGATATTGAGTACAGCGCTGGGGCCACCCCAATCCGCATCCTCTGAGGACGGGCGCACGCACAAAAGTGCATCTTTCGGGAACTGTGAAAGTACGGCTTCAATATCTGGCAATTCTCCATTGGCGATTTTAGAGACTGCCGAAAAACTAAGCGCCACCGTTTTAGGTACTGGCAGGTCAAGACGGATCAATCGCTGCAAGCATTTTGCACGGCCGCCATGCGTGGACGCCGCCATTTTGGCTGTTTGCGTAACAAGTGTTGTATCTGGATTATTCTGCATTGCAGCACCTACCGGTTTCAATCGCAGCATAGGCTTAAATCCTAGGCGATCAAGGATTTAGCGCATGCCCAGGGAGCAGAAAACAAGGGGGCCAGCCCCCACGTCCCTACGGGCCGCTCCCCCGGAGTTTATTTGGTAAGACGAAGTTGGATCAGCCTTCGATTTTGGTTAGATCCGCCACCGAAGAACAAACCGTGCGTATACGACTGAGAAGGTTCAGACGATTACGACGCACCGTTGGATTGTCCGCGTTGATTTGAACGGCCTCAAAGAAGGCGTCTATCGGCGTGCGAAGCGTTGCCATTGCAGACATAGCAGATGCGAAGTCTTGGGCCTCCATTGCGGGTTTGATTTTCACCTCAGACGTATCAAGGGCACCAAACAGGCTGCGCTCTTCATCTGTTTCAGCGAATTTCACATCGGCGCCGTAGGAGTATTCGACACCGTCAGCGGCTTCCGCTTGAGACAGGATGTTGTTAGCGCGCTTGAACCCTTGGATTAGGTTTTTACCGTCATCTGTTTTCAGCGTTTCAGATAGCGCCCGTGCACGTTTCACCAGAAGATTAATGTCGTCATTGCCGTCCATAGCGATGCAAGCATCAATGATGTCGTGGCGAATGCCTTGATCTTTTAGATATACTTTGAGGCGATCGTGGAAGAAGGATAGGAGGTCTTCCGCATGCTCTGTTGGCATCACTGTGTTCAGGGAGATTGCAAGGTCATTTTCAATTGCAATCCGAATGATACCAAGTGCGGCACGGCGCAAAGCGAACGGGTCTTTCGAGCCCGTCGGTTTTTCATCGATAGACCAGAAACCGTTGAGTTTTTCAAGTTTTTCCGCAAGCGATACTGTGATTGAAACCGGAGCCGTTGGCACGTCATCAGAAGGGCCAAGTGGTGCATAGTGCTCTTCAGCAGCGGCTGCGATTTGAGCATCCTCACCTGAAGCTTCAATGTAATAGCGCCCCATAAGCCCTTGAAGTTCAGGGAATTCATAAACCATTTCGGAACTAAGGTCTGCTTTGGCCAAACGCGCAGCTTTTTCGGCCATATCGGGGTCTGCCCCAACTGCCGGAGCCAACTCACGCGCTAACGTCGCCATGCGGTTCACCAACTCAGCTTGGGTGCCAAGCTTGTTGTGGAATGTAACGTTTTCAAGCGACTTCAACCAAACATTCATATCAGACTTCGCAACGCGAAGGTCGTTTTCCCAGAAGAATTTTGCATCTGCCAAACGAGCCGACAATACCTTTTGATTGCCCGCAAGGATCGTAGCACCGTTGTCAGCCGTCGTGCGATTTGCCACTGTAATGAAGCGCTCAATACGGCCCGTTTTGGCGTTGCGTACCGAGAAGAATTTTTGATGTTCACGCATTGATGTCTGCAGCACTTCGGCTGGTAGCCCCAAGAAGTCCTCACCAATCTCACCCATCAAAACAACTGGCCATTCAACAAGGCCTGCCACCTCGGCCAAAAGGCCCGCGTCTTTGACAACTTCAAAACCAGTCGCAAAAGCCTGATTGGTCGCGTCGTTCCAAATCGCGTCTGCCCGTTCTTGGGCATCAAGCACCACATGGGCCGATTTCAGTTTGCTGGTGTAGTCATCAAAGTTGTTCACCGTTATGCTGTCAGGAGACAGGAAACGGTGGCCATGGGTCGTATTCCCAGAGATGATCCCATCGACCTCAAGTGGCACAACTGTTGCGCCCTCTTCAGAGCTGGTGATGCATAGAATTGAGTGCAGCGGGCGCACCCATTTCAACGTGCCGTTGCCCCAACGCATGGATTTCGGCCATGGGAAATTGCGGATTGTGCGCTCTAGAACCTCCGCCACGATATCGGCGGCCGGTCGTCCCTCTTTCGTAATCTTGGCGAAAAAGATGTTACCTTTAGGCGTTTCTCGTTCTTCAAGATCGTCGCGGGTCAAACCTGCACCGCGCAAGAATCCTTCGATTGCTTTTTCAGGGGCATCGGCCTTTGGACCTTTGCGTTCTTCAACAGTTGTTGGCGACGCATCAAGCATACCTTCAACCGTCAGCGTTAGGCGGCGCGGCGTGCTGAACGCGGCGGCAGAAGCGTAGGTCAATCCAGCCTCCACCATACCATCAGTGACCAGCTTTTTCAGGTCATTGGCGGCACGTGTCTGCATACGGGCCGGAATTTCCTCGGAGAAAAGTTCAATTAATAGATCAGTCATTCTGTTGCTTCCCGTCCTGGGCATTCTTCGCCAACAATCGTGCCATCATAGGCCTTGTCGCCGCAGTCATTGAGGTCGTGCCAAATATAGCCGCGTCCGTCGTCCGTGATGGCAACGATGCGGTCAACGCCGAAGTGGACATTCTTCTGACCAAGGAATGGAACAGCTGTTCCCGCCGCCAGCTCTGCACCGATTGCGGCTGCATCAAAGCAGTCGAACCATTTTGGAGCGTTGCGCGGGGACGCTTTTTCCAAACCAACATAGGTTTCGCTTAGCAACGATATGCTAAGGTCTGTTGTAAAGCAGGCGCGATAGCGGATTGGAGAGCTTTGTGAATCGATGGCTTGGAAATTGTCAAAGCTAATCGTTTCAGGCAGGTCATCCACAACCGAAACAAGCTGTACATCACTTGTTTTGACTTCGTCATACAGGCCATACACCTGCAGGTAATACATTGACGCCCCTGCAATTACGGCACTTCCAAGTAACAACACTGCTAAAAACTTTCCCATTATTCCGCCGCCTCGATAAAGCCGCCAGCGCGGGTTTGAACAAATGCATCTGCGCATTGTTTAGAAAGCGCACGGACGCGCCCAATGTATGCCTGACGCTCAGTGACAGAGATAACGCCGCGTGCATCCAACAAGTTGAAGATGTGGCTGGCTTTGATGCATTGATCATAGGCTGGGTGTGCCATGATGATACGTTTGCCAGTCTTAGGATCGTCAAAGGCTTGCGAAAGAATGGCCTGACACTCTATCTCGGCTTCTTCAAAGTGGCGCAACAACACTTCGGTGTTGGCAACATCAAAGTTCCAGCGCGCATATTCTTCTTCAGTTTGTTTGAAAATATCGCCGTATTTCAACGGAATAGGTGCATCAGGATCATTGAAGGGCATGTCCATCACGTGGTCACACTCAAGAATGTACATCGCAAGGCGTTCAAGACCGTAAGTCAGTTCGCCAGAGACGGGCGTGCAGTCATGGCCGCCGACCTGTTGGAAGTAAGTGAATTGGGAAACCTCCATGCCATCACACCAGACTTCCCAGCCAAGGCCCCACGCGCCAAGGGTTGGGCTTTCCCAATCGTCCTCAACAAAACGGATGTCGTGTAGGTCCATGTCAACGCCGATTGCGGCAAGAGATCCAAGATATAGCTCTTGAAGGTCGGGTGGGCTCGGCTTGATCAACACCTGGTACTGATAATAGTGCTGCAAGCGGTTCGGGTTTTCACCATAACGCCCGTCTGTTGGGCGGCGCGAGGGCTGCACATAAGCGGCCGCCCAAGGGGTTGACCCCAAGCTGCGCAGCGTTGTCGCTGGGTGGAATGTCCCTGCCCCAACTTCCATGTCATATGGCTGTAAAATGGCACAGCCCTTAGAGGCCCAATACCCTTGAAGACGCAGGATGATTTCCTGAAAGGATCGAGGTGTTGTGCTGTTCATGGACGTGTCCTGACTGTGTCGAAATGCGGTTCAATTCGCCGGTGATATCGGCATTGTAAGCCGCGTCTTACCTAAGCCCCTCAACAACTGTGGTCAATTGCACCCGAAGCATTCTTTTTATGTCACTTCCCTTATGGCAATTGCAGCGAATTCCTGCTTATTTGGCTCAAACTTAATGATTGCAAGGTATCTGGCACGATGATTCACAAAGTTATACGTAACCTTTTAACTTTAACTTTGGTCATGTGGAGCTTGGTATTGCCCGCTGCAGCGCAATCTACTGATGAAGTCGTATGGATCCAAATCGAAGCTCAATCTAGTTTGCGTGCAGGAACCGAAGCAGCACGTGGCTATGCAGAAATTCTAGAAGATGTGAATGGTTTCGCACTTGGCGGCGGTTGGTACGGCGTTGCATTGGGCCCATACACACGTGCGGATGCTGAGACAGCATTGCGGTCTTACCGCCGCGATCGCCTGATCCCACGCGATGCGTTTATCGCAGTGTCCTCGAACCTTCGACAACAATTCTGGCCAGTGGGGGCAAACATTTTAGACCTTGAAGTTGCGCCCGCACCCGTCGAATCCGAAACCCCGAATATTGTAGCAGAAGACACCCCAGAGGCGGAACCGGCGCCAGTGGCACAAGCCGAGCCGGCAGAGCCTGCTGGCGAAACGCCAGCCGAGGCGCAACGCAGTGAACGCGCGCTAAGCCGTGAAGAAAAGAAAGACTTACAACGCCTGTTGCAATGGGCTGGCTTTTACAACGCTGCGATTGACGGATCATATGGCCGTGGCACTCGCAACTCTATGGCCGCTTGGCAAGAAGCGAATGGCTATGACGTCACTGGTATTCTGACGACCTCACAACGTGCTGACCTGTTGGCAAAGTACAATTCCATCCTTGATGGTTTGGGTCTAGAAGTTGTGCGTGACGCAGAGGCGGGCATTGAAATTATGCTTCCCACAATCGAAGTCGCCTTTGACAAATACGAGTCACCTTTCGCACAGTATAAATCTGTCGGTGACACTGGGGCCCGCGTACTACTGATCAGCCAGCCTGGCGATCAAAATACGCTCTTTGGCCTGTACGACATCATGCAAACACTAGAGGCGGTTCCGTTGGACGGGCCACGTGAGCGCAAAAAGAACAGCTTTGTCTTGATCGGTGAAAACGCAACTATGGTCAGCGAAACCCGCGTCAGCTTGAGCAACGGGCAGATCAAAGGCTTTACATTGATGTGGCCCGCTGGTGACGAAGAGCGCCGCCGCCGCTTGATTGGTGAAATGGACAAAAGCTTGGTTCGCCTAGATACTGTCTTGGACCCTGCGGCCGGCTCTGATGAAGACCAAGCTATCGATCTGGTGTCAGGCCTCGAGGTGCGCAAACCTGCTATCTCCCGCTCCGGATTTTACACCGATAACCGCGGCACTGTTGTAACAACAGCTGAGGCAGTCGAAAACTGCGCACGTATCACCATCGACGAACTGTATGAGGCAAAACTTGTTGCGACATCCGATACCGGTATTGCCGTTCTAACGCCAAATGATGCATTGGCCCCCCTGAATGTTGCAGCCTTCAGTGCACAAACACCACGCCTAAACACCGAAATTGCAATCGCAGGCTACAGCTATGAAGGTGTGCTGGACTCCCCATCAGTCACCTACGGCACACTGTCTGATCTGCGCGGCTTGCGTGGTGAAGAGAACCTTAACCGCTTTGCACTGACGGCATTGGCAGGTGATGCGGGTGGTCCCGTTCTGGATGCAACCGGGGGCGTCTTGGGCATGTTGTTGCCTGCGCCGTCCGCCGGGCCACAGCTGCCAGATGATGTTGCCTTTTCCCTAGATCGCGAAACAATACAGGCTGCATTGCGCGACGCAGGGAAGTCCGGCCAGACAGCGCGATCCAGTGAACAAATGGCTGCAGAGGATATTTCAGCAGCCGCGCGCAGCATGACAGTATTGGTCAGCTGCTGGAAATAGCGTCTTGGGGCTTTGCCCCAAACCCCAGAGTTTGTTCGGTAAGATGAAGTTAGCTCAGGCCAAGATTTCAGGCGTTATGTAGATTAAGGTGGGCCCATTAGCGTTAAATGCCGATTGGACCGCCGTTTCCAATTCACTTAGGTTTTTGGGGGCGGCTGTCAGTGCGCCAAAGGCTTCGGCAAGTTTGCAGAAATCAGGGTTGTGTGCGATCACAGCGTTCGGTGCAATTTGGGCGGCAGTCATGCTGTCTTCGATCTCGCCCAGTTTTCCATTGTCCCAAAGAATGATCGGCAAGCTTAGCTGCAATTCGACGGCGAC
Source organism: Paracoccaceae bacterium (assembly GCA_023955215.1). Taxonomy (GTDB): domain Bacteria; phylum Pseudomonadota; class Alphaproteobacteria; order Rhodobacterales; family Rhodobacteraceae; genus Ascidiaceihabitans. Next base: position 480 of record JAGSGK010000001.1, on the reverse strand, counting down.
ACCAAGTTCAGCCATCGTGTAGTGAAAGCCGTAATCCCCTATGATGGCCATCGTTGGCTGATTGGGGCGCGCAATTGCACCACCAATCGCTGCCGGCGTCGCGTAACCAAGGGTTCCAAAACCAGACGGGTGATGCCAATTCTTTGGCAGGTCCATATCCCACAGCTCAACCGCTGCGTAGGCCAATTGGGTCATGTCTGAATAGATCATCGTGTCATGAGGGACAGCAGTTTGGAGCGCCTCAATGACAGGCGCGATGTTCGGACGCTCGGCTATCACCTCTGCACGCCAGCGTGCGCGCCATGCAGCAATATCGTCTACCTTCCATTCAGTGTTCAAAGGTTCATCAAACTGACCCGCCAAATCCAAGACAAAGCCAGCCCCATCAGATTGCACAAACATAGATGTTTTGGGATCAGCTGCGCCTACGCTTGGGTCCAAATCGACGCGGATAACCTCGGCCCTGTGCCCAAGGTCATC